>NZ_JAAQOK010000139.1:0-229 GCF_011683705.1 Enterobacter sp. 725m/11
GGTACAGGGTGACAGTCCCGTACACGAAAATGCACAGGTTGTGAACTCGAAGAGTAGGGCGGGACACGTGGTATCCTGTCTGAATATGGGGGGACCATCCTCCAAGGCTAAATACTCCTGACTGACCGATAGTGAACCAGTACCGTGAGGGAAAGGCGAAAAGAACCCCGGCGAGGGGAGTGAAAAAGAACCTGAAACCGTGTACGTACAAGCAGTGGGAGCACCTTCG
>NZ_JAAQOK010000140.1:0-219 GCF_011683705.1 Enterobacter sp. 725m/11
GTACGCTTAGTCGCTTAACCTCACAACCCGAAGATGTTTCACTTCTGATTGCGAAAATTTGAGAGACTCGAACACACATAACATGTGTGTCGTTTCAATTTTCAGCTTGATCCAGATTTTTAAAGAGCAAATATCTCAAACATGACTCGCAAGTCAGTTTTGAGATATGACGGCAGGTGACTTTCACTCACGAACCAGCAAGTGGCGTCCCCTAGGGGA
>NZ_JAAQOK010000141.1:0-214 GCF_011683705.1 Enterobacter sp. 725m/11
TAGTCGCTTAACCTCACAACCCGAAGATGTTTCACTTCATGATTGCGAAAATTTGAGAGACTCGAACACACCATTAAAGATGTGTCGTTTCAATTTTCAGCTTGATCCAGATTTTTAAAGAGCAAATATCTCAAACGTGACTCGCAAGTCAGTTTTGAGATATGACGGCAGGTGACTTTCACTCACGAACCAGCAAGTGGCGTCCCCTAGGGGA
>NZ_JAAQOK010000142.1:0-210 GCF_011683705.1 Enterobacter sp. 725m/11
ATCCGTAGCTCAGCTGGATAGAGTACTCGGCTACGAACCGAGCGGTCGGAGGTTCGAATCCTCCCGGATGCACCATCTATTACTTCATATTGCTTTCGAAGTGATATGAATATCGAGCAGTACAGTAGTAAATCCCGATGCATCCGTAGCTCAGCTGGATAGAGTACTCGGCTACGAACCGAGCGGTCGGAGGTTCGAATCCTCCCGGAT
>NZ_JAAQOK010000014.1:0-93876 GCF_011683705.1 Enterobacter sp. 725m/11
TCCGTCGTCGGCAGCGTCAGATGTGTATAAGAGACAGTTCCAGGAGTTAGCCGGGGTCGCATCTTTGACGTAAAACAGGTTCATGTTGTGCGCATTACCCTGGCTATCAAAGACGGTTACCGTACCTTTTTTGTTGTAGGTGTCCGGGTTGGCCGGATCGAAGGCGGCGGTTGGTGCGGCATCGGTGGAGTTGAGGTTAATCTGCTGGGAAGCCGTGGTGGTGGACTTCGCGGCCATCAGCGTGGTCGGGATATTAATCGCCTGTGGATTCGCACCGGTCTGAACCGTTGATGGCGTTCCCGCAACCGGATACCCCGTTAATTGCATCCCCTGCATGTTCACCAGGTTACGGTTTTCGTCCAGCTTGAACTGGCCGTTACGGCTGTAGAACACCGAGCCGTTTGCATCGACCATACGGAAGAAACCGTTCTGGCTGATGGCAACGTCCAGGCCACGACCGGTGTTGGTAGTGGTACCGTCGGTAAAGTCCTGAGTGATGCCCGCAACTTTTACGCCCAGACCCACTTTGGAACCGGCAAACATATCTGCAAAAGACGCAGAACCGGATTTGAAACCATAGGTCGCGGAGTTGGCGATGTTGTTGCCAATGACGTCCAGGTTGGTGGCCGCAGCATTCAGGCCGCTGACCGCTTGAGAAAAGGCCATGACTTACTCCTGATAAGTGTTAAGGCTTAGATAATCTGCCGAACTTCGTCGAGTGTGGTGGTACCGGAGGTACCCAAATCCAGTTTGTTGCCGTCGCCCCCTTTAATCACGCCCTGAACCAGCGCGAACTGCAGCGGCTGCGCCACCAGTTGGGTCGTCCCGTTGCTGGCGCTAATCGCGACTTTGTAAGAGCCATTTGGTGCTTTCGTGCCGTCGGTCAGGCTGCCGTCCCAGGTAAAGGTATGAACGCCCGCTTTCAGCTCGCCGATGTCGATGGTGCGAACCACGGCGCCGGTTGAGTCGGTGATCGTCGCCGTCACTTTGTCAGCCGCCTGCTGCAATTCAACGCCGAACGGCGTAGTGGTGGTGGTCGATGTACCGTCGGTGGTGCTGGTGCCCGCCAGGATCGTGGTCCCCGGGATCATCACGCCGTGACCAATCAGGCTTGCCGCCTGCAGGGACTGAGCGCTGTTAATCTGACCGGAGACGGAACCGAGGGTGGTGTTCAGTTTCTCAATGCCGCTCACGGTACTGATCTGCGCAAGCTGCGTGGTCAGTTCGTTGTTCTGCATTGGGTTAGTCGGATCCTGGTTCTTAAGCTGCGCCACCAGCAGCGTCAGAAAACTGCTCTGCAAATCGGAGGCATTGCTTCCCGTCAGGGAGCTGGAGCTTGTCGAACTTTTGGTGTTGTTAACACCCGTGTTCGTGGGATCATTCACATTTACGGCGATGGACATGCATGTCTCCTTTACTGGCCGAGAGTGAGTGTTTTGAGCATCATGCTCTTCACGGTATTAAGCACTTCGACGTTCGCCTGGTAGCTACGGGACGCCGACATGGAGTTCACCATCTCACCCACCACATCCACGTTTGGCATCTTCACGTATCCGTTAGCGTCCGCGAGCGGGTTACCTGGCTCATACACCAGCTTGTCCGGCGCCTGGCTCTCAACCACGTCAGACACCTTCACGCCGCCCGTCGCCGCGCCTGGCGCAGCGTCGACCTGAAACACAACCTGTTTGGCACGATAAGGCTGTCCGTCAGGTCCGGTCACGCTGTCGGCGTTCGCCAGGTTACTGGCGGCCACGTTCAGACGTTTGGACTGGGCGGTTAACGCCGAGCCGGCGATATCAAAAATATTCAGCAAGGCCATTTATCAGTTGCCCCCCTGCAGGACGTTCATCATGCCTTTGATTTGTCCGCCGAGTACGGTCAGGCCCGTCTGGTATTTCAGGCTGTTATCGGCAAACTGCGTACGCTCCCGGTCCATATCCACGGTGTTACCGTCGAGTGAAGGCTGGTCAGGGATGCGATAAAGTAAATCGGTCGCTGGCGCGGTCATCGCCTGAGCGGGAATATGGCGAGAGGATGTCATGGCGAGTGCAACACCGGTTCCTTCGGCACGTCCACGCTCCATCACCTTTTTGAGCTCACTGGAAAAATCAATATCGCGCGCCTGATACCCGGGCGTATCGGCGTTAGCGATGTTGGCGGCTAAAATCTCCTGCCGCTGGGCGCGTAAATTGAGCGCTTCCTGCTGAAAACGTAACGCGGCGTCGAGTTTATCGAGCATGTCTCCTCCGCTGATGGCAAAATTTCAGTTCACAGCTTAAATCTCACCCGGTCTCCCCTATCGACGGAATAAGCACAAAATGCGTCGCTATTTATTCCGTTGATGCAAAACCACTGCAGGTAGAATTCATCCAACTCTGGAAACGGTGGAACTTGCGATGCAAACGTTAAAACGTGGCCTGATGGCAACCTTCTTGCTGTTTAGCCCTCTGGTGAATGCCGGGGATTTACAGGATGCGCTGACGAATTTTTTTGCCCAGAAGCTGGCGGGCTTTAGCGATGACGTTAACGTGACCATCCGCACGCCGCCGAATCTGTATCCGACCTGCGAGCAACCGTCATTCAGCGTGACGGGGACCACGAAGCTGTGGGGCAATGTGAACGTCCTGGCACGCTGCGCCAACGAAAAACGCTATTTACAGGTTGCAGTTCAGGCGACGGGCAATTATGTTGTCGCCGCCGTACCCATTGTGCGTGGCAGCGCGCTGCAGGCAAACAGCGTGACGTTAAAGCGCGGGCGTCTGGATCAGCTCCCGCCGCGGACAATGCTGGACATTAACCAGGCACAGGACGCCGTCAGCCTGCGCGATGTCGCGCCGGGCCAGCCGATTCAGATCTCCATGCTGCGCCAGGCGTGGCGTGTCAAAGCGGGACAGCAGGTGATGGTCGTTGCCAACGGAGACGGCTTTAGCATCAACAGTGAAGGGAAAGCGTTAAACAATGCCGCGGTAGCGCAAAACGCCCGCGTCAGAATGTCCTCAGGCCAGGTGGTGAGCGGAACCGTCGATTCTGATGGGAATATTCTGATTAACCTATAATCTTTTTAAAGATTTCGCGGCGCGTGCCGATAAATATTCCACTAATGATGATGTCAGGCGCAAACGCCGCGAACCCTCGATGAGGACAACACTATGAGCATTGATCGTACATCAGCCCTGAAGCCGGTAAGCGCTGTACAGCCTCGCGAAACGAACGACGCTACCCCTCAGAAAACGCGTCTGGAAAAACCGTCAACGTCTAACAGCACCAGCGTGACCCTGAGCGATGCCCAGGCAAAACTGATGCAGCCAGGCAGCAACGATATCAATATGGAACGTGTTGAAGCGCTGAAAACGGCTATTCGCAACGGTGAGCTGAAAATGGACACCAGCAAAATCGCTGATGCCCTGATTCAGGAAGCACAGAGTTTCTTACAGAGTAACTAACCGTATGAGTCGACTGTCAGAAATACTGGATCAAATGACGGTTGTCCTGAACGACCTGAAAACGGTAATGGATGCTGAACAACAGCATCTCTCTTCCGGTCACATTAACGGCAGCGCGCTGCAGCGTATTACTGAAGATAAGAGTTCGCTGCTGGCCACGCTGGATTATCTGGAGCAGCAGCGCCGCGCCGAGCAGGACTCGAAGCGCAGCGCCAATGACGATATTGCTGAGCGCTGGCAGACCATTACTGAAAAAACCCAGCATCTGCGCGATCTCAACCAGCATAACGGCTGGCTGCTTGAAGGCCAGATAGAGCGTAATCAGCAGGCGCTTGAGGTGCTGAAGCCGCATAAAGAAACCGGACTGTACGGCGCGGATGGTCAGACGGCGACGGCACGTATTGCGGGTGTAAAAAAGATTTCGATTTGACGCGTAAGCGACAAATCTTGCAGTGGGGAGCACCCTGAGGTGAACTCCCCTTTTAGCGTTTATGCCGTCCGGCGGGTAAACTCTTTCACTTTGAAGCCCAGCACGGCGAGCGTGGCAAAATACGCTACCACCCCAACGCCCACCACGGCCATCAGCCGCATCAGACGATAAGGCATCGTGCCCAGAGACCACTCCGGCATGACGCACATCATCCCGATGAGTGCCGCAGACATCACCAGCACCGCCACTACCAAACGCACGAGGAAACTTGCCCACCCCGGCTGCGGCGTAAAGATATCCTGCTTGCGCAGCTGCCAGTAAAGCAGCCCGGCATTCAGACAGGCCGCCAGACCAATAGACAGCGACAGGCCGGCATGCTTCAGCGGGCCGATAAATGCCAGGTTCATCAGCTGCGTCATAATCAGCGTCACAATGGCAATTTTCACCGGCGTTTTAATGTCCTGACGTGAATAGAACCCTGGTGCCAGCACTTTGACGACAATCAGCCCCATCAATCCCACCGAGTAAGCGACCAGCGCGCGCTGGGTCATCGCGGCGTCAAACGCGGTGAATTTCCCGTACTGGAAAAGCGATACCGTCAGCGGCTTGGCGAGGATCCCCAGCGCTACCGCGCTTGGCAGGGCCAGCAGGAAGCAGAGACGCAGGCCCCAGTCCATCAGGCGGCAGTATTCGTCATGGTTGCCGCTGGCAAAGCTTTTCGACAGCGACGGCAGCAGGATGGTCCCCAGCGCCACGCCCAGCACGCCGGACGGGAACTCCATCAGGCGGTCAGCGTAGTACATCCACGAGACGGAACCCGACACCAGGAAAGAGGCAAAAATGGTGTTGATAATCAGCGAGATCTGGCTGACGGAGACGCCAAGAATGGCGGGCCCCATCTGCTTGATAACGCGCATCGCCCCGGCATCTTTCAGGTTGATACGCGGCAGCACCAGCATGCCGATTTTTTTCAGGTGCGGCAGCTGATACGCCAGCTGCAGCACGCCGCCCACGGTGACCGCCCAGGCCAGGGCCAGCACCGGCGGGTTGAAGTGCGGCGCGGCGAACAGCGCAAAACCGATCATGCTGACGTTGAGAAACGTCGGCGCAAACGCCGGAACGGAGAAGCGGTTCCAGGTGTTCAGGATCGCCCCCACCAGCGAGGCCAGCGAGATCAGCAGAATATAGGGGAAGGTAATGCGCAGAAGCTGCGAGGTCAGGGCAAATTTATCCGCCGTGTCGGCAAAGCCGGGCGCGGTCACCATAATGACCCAGGGCGCGGCCAGCATACCGACTACCGTCACCACGGCCAGCGCCAGCGTCAGCAACCCGGAGACATAAGAGACAAACACGCGCGTCGCGTCTTCACCCTGCTTGCTTTTATATTCCGCCAAAATGGGCACAAACGCCTGGGAGAACGCCCCTTCAGCAAAAATGCGACGCAGCAGGTTCGGCAGCTTGAACGCCACGAAAAAGGCGTCCGTTGCCATCCCTGCACCAAAGACCCTTGCCACAATGGCATCGCGCGCAAAACCGAGAACGCGAGAGAACATGGTCATCGAGCTGACGGCTGCCAGCGATTTTAATAAGTTCATTAACGTGAATTTCCAGAACCATACGGATTTATAGACCGGGAACGCACAAGCGCCACCCGGCAAAGCCAACAAGCGGCGCTTAGTCTAACCCGATTTCAACGAATTACTATCCGCAGATGTTACAGCGAGTTATTCACTCATGGCCTCGCGCCAGAGCCGTTCCACAATGCGCTGAGCCAGAATGGCCTGCTCGCCGGACGTTTCAGGAGCCGTCTGATTTTGCACGCAGGTGATAAAGTGGCGGGCACATCCAGCGAAACCTCGTTGCTCCAGAGTGCTTTGCCAGCCGGGTACCGGCTGCATCACCACGCCGCCGCCCTTCTCTTCCCGCCATTCACGCATGTCGGTAACGTCGTACAGCGCGCCGTCGGTTACCGCCTGCACGGATTCCCGCTGGCTGCCCGCGCGGCGGTGCATGCTGGTAGTGACCTGAAGATGCTCAACGGCAAAATGGTGTTCCGCATAGACCATCTGCCCCTGTTCGTTGGTGACAAGAGTGCCGCTTTTCAGCAGCGCTTCGCCGTTAGTCAGCCACAGCGCGGTGTCCACCACGTGGAGGTAGTCATCGAGAAGGGTAAAGCGTAGATCGTTTGGACCCACGCTGTCGGTGCGGTGCTTATCCATGCGCAGCGAGGCCATATTGCCGGACTGCGCCTTCAGCTGCTGGTAAAGCGGCGCGAAGCGGCGGTTGAAACCGACCATCAGCGTCAGTTTTTTACGTGCCGCCAGCTCAATCAGCCGTTCGGCGTCCTGAACATTTTCCGCCAGCGGTTTATCCACGCAGACGTGAACCCCCGCATTGAGCAACTCGCTCACCACCTGATAGTGGGTTGCCGTTGAGGTATGCACAAAGACCGCATCGCACTCGCGGGCCAGATCCTGGAGCGATGCCGCATACGGGATACGCCAGGTTTCACAGATACGTTCTGCCTTTTCTCGGGTGGGTGACCATGCCCCTTGCAGCGTCCAGTCAGACGCAGCGCCCAATACGGGCAGCCAGGCTTTCTGTGCAATACCGCCCAGCCCCACCACGCCAATGCGTAATTTTTTCACCGTTAGTCTCCCAAATGTGCCAGCAGTGCATCCAGACGCTGTTTCAGCCCGGCCACCTCGTCTTCCAGCGCCTCTACGCGCGCGGCAAGGTCGTCACGGGTTGCAGGGCTCGATTCCGTCGCCACGCTTGCGGCGTCAACGTCGCCGCTGAAGAGATGCATGTAGCGGCTCTCACGTTTACCCGGCTCGCGCGCCAGGCGCACCACGTAAGGGCCATCCTCACGCGCGGCCAGCCCTTCCAGGGTCTGCTCGACTTCCTGCATGTCGCTGAACTCATGCATTCGGGAAGCGCGCGTTCGCAGTTCCCCCGGCGTTTGCGCCCCGCGCAGCAGCAGCGAGGTAATAACCGCCACTTCCGCGCTGTTCAGCTTCAGATCGCCAAATTCGGAGTTACAGAAGCGCTGCTCGTATTTGGTCACGCGGTTGCCGAAGCCGCTGACGGTGCGCAGATAGTGGCGCTTCACGAGCGCATCCAGCACGTCCTGAACCTCATGCTCGCTGAGATTCATCACCGGCTCGCGGTTGGTCTTCTGGTTGCAGGCCATGGTCACGGCATTAACAGAGAGCGGATACTGCTCCGGCGTGGTGACCTGTTTTTCGAGTAAGCACCCAATCACGCGCGCTTCCGTACCGTTTAGCTGATACTTCATCTTTTCTCCTTAACGACCTGCGGTCCAGTCACGGGTGGTTAATGCCGTCAGAACGTGGTCGCGCCACTCTCCGTCTATCAGCAGATAGTCTTTGGCATAACCCTCTTTCTCAAACCCTAAACGCGCCAGCAAATTCCCGCTGCGCTGATTATGCGGCATGTAGTTCGCCATAATGCGATGGATATGCTGCGTGCGTTGCATATAGCGGATGGCTACCGTTAACGCCTCGTACATCAGCCCCTGCCCCTGCCATTTCTGGCCGATGGAATAGCCAAGGTAGCAGGCGTGAAAAGATCCCCGCACCACGTTTGAAAAATTGGCGATCCCGATAATCTCTTTCTCTTCTGGATCCAGCAGCGCGAAATAAAACGCGCTGCCCTGCTTATGAAATTCAGCGATCATGCTGAGGCGTGCCTGCCAGCCGGAGGGGTAACAATGGCTCTCATCCCGAACGGGTTCCCAGGGTTTTAAAAACTGGCGATTCTCGGCGTAATAATCCGCCAGACGCCAGGCATCACGCTCATGCACAAGACGAACGACCAGCCTGTCCGTTGTCAGACGCACTTTTGGCACATTACTGCGATAGCCAAACATCAATACCACTCCTTCCCGTCACTTCAGCTTACCCATTAGCTTTACTATACCTGCGCCCGTGCCGTCTGTGAAAACAGTGACATACCATTTTGACCTCTTTTCACATTTTTCGATGAGAACTCTCTATCAAAGCACCGTTTTGATAAAAAAATATTGTCGCGCCCGGGGGTGGGAAAAAACGCGGCGACACCGCAGAATGTTAGCGTGCTCACCTTCTTATTTTCCCTGGAGGGAAAATGTCCCGCGTATCACAGGCCAGGAGCCTGGGTAAATATTTCCTGCTCGTCGATAACATGCTGGTCGTGCTCGGCTTTTTTGTCGTGTTCCCCCTCATCTCGATCCGCTTTGTCGATCAAATGGGCTGGGCGGCATTAATGGTTGGGATTGCCCTGGGGCTACGTCAGTTTGTCCAGCAGGGGCTGGGCGTCTTTGGCGGCGCGATCGCTGACCGCTTTGGCGCTAAACCGATGATCGTGACCGGTATGCTGCTCCGCGCGGCAGGCTTTGCCACGATGGCGATCGCCCACGAGCCCTGGCTGCTGTGGTTCTCCTGCTTTCTCTCCGGTATCGGTGGCACTCTGTTTGACCCGCCGCGCACCGCGCTGGTGGTAAAGCTGATTCGTCCTCAGCACCGCGGCCGCTTCTTCTCCATTCTGATGATGCAGGACAGCGCCGGGGCGGTTGTTGGCGCCCTGCTGGGCAGCTGGCTGCTGCAGTACGATTTCCGTCTGGTTTGCGCGGCCGGGGCGGTGCTGTTTATCCTGTGCGCCCTGTTTAACGGCCTCTACCTTCCGGCCTGGAAGCTGTCGACGGTAAAAGCCCCGGTGCGCGAGGGACTAGGACGCGTCCTGCGCGACAGGCGTTTTGTCACCTACGTGTTGACCCTGACCGGCTATTACATGCTCGCCGTACAGGTGATGCTGATGCTGCCAATCATGGTGAACGATATTGCGGGCACGCCTGCTGCCGTAAAATGGATGTACGCCATCGAAGCCTGCCTTTCATTAACGCTGCTTTATCCGATTGCCCGCTGGAGTGAACGGCGTTTTCGCCTGGAGCATCGCCTGATGGCAGGGCTGTTTCTGATGACGCTGAGCATGATGCCGATCGGTCTGGTAAACACGCTTCAGCAGCTTTTTACGCTGATCTGCACCTTCTATATCGGCTCCATCATCGCCGAGCCCGCCCGCGAAACGCTGAGCGCCTCGCTTGCAGATGCGCGTGCGCGCGGCAGCTATATGGGCTTCAGCCGCCTGGGTCTGGCCTTTGGCGGTGCGCTGGGTTACGCCGGCGGCGGCTGGCTGTTCGATGCCGGCAAAGCGCTGAACCAGCCGGAACTCCCCTGGATGATGCTCGGCGTGGTGGGCGTCATGACGCTTCTCGCCCTGTGGTGGCAGTTCAGCCAGAAACGCAGCGCGAGCGGCATGCTCGAGCCTGGAGCGTAGCCTTTCCCTCGGGCGGGAGCCTCACCCGCCCCACTTCTCAGTTTTTTCTGCTGGTTTCTGCCCATTCACGCTGACATACTGGCGTAACAGGACAGAAGCGCCGATTTTTCGTTGAGGAGCACTATGAAGAAAATTGTCTTAGCCGCGGCATTCGTTGTCAGCGGTCTGCTGGTGGGCTGTAACCAGCTTACGCAATATACCGTCAGTGAGCAGGAAATTAATCAGGCGCTGGAAAAACATAACAATTTCTCTAAAGACATTGGCGTGCCGGGGCTGGCCGATGCCCACATCGTGCTCACCAATCTCACCAGCCAGATTGGTCGCGAAGAGCCGAATAAAGTCACTCTCGCAGGCGATGCCGCGCTTGATATGACGTCCCTTTTTGGCAATCAGAAAGCCAACATCAAGCTCAAGCTGAAGGCGCTCCCCGTTTTCAACAAAGAGAAAGGGGCGATATTCCTGCAGGAGATGGAAGTGGTCGATGCGCAGGTTTCGCCGGACAAAATGGCGCCGGTACTGCAAACCCTGATGCCCTATCTTAACCAGTCGCTGCGAAACTACTTTAACCAGCAGCCGGCGTACGTCTTAAGCGAAGACAACAGCAAGGGTGAAGCTCTCGCGAAGAAATACGCAAAAGGGATAGAGGTGAAACCGGGAGAGATCGTTATTCCTTTCACCGATTAACCTGAAGGGCGCTACGGTGCCCTTTTTTTTACGGAAAAGTGTGCAAACGAAAACGTTTCCGCTTATGATTTGTGTCCGGCAAAAACAGCCATCCTTATGACTGATTCCTGACAAGCCGGAGCTTCCATGACTGCACAACCCCAGGTTCTTAAAATCCGCCGCCCAGACGACTGGCATATCCATCTGCGCGATGGCGATATGCTGAAAACCGTCGTGCCCTATACCAGTGAAATTTATGGCCGCGCGATTGTCATGCCAAACCTGGTTCCGCCAGTCACCACCGTCGATGCCGCCATTGCCTACCGTCAGCGCATTCTGGATGCCGTTCCGGCGGGACATGATTTCACCCCGTTGATGACCTGCTACCTGACCGATTCACTGGATCCGAACGAAGTGGAACGCGGGTTTAACGAAGGCGTATTTACGGCGGCGAAACTCTACCCGGCGAACGCCACCACCAACTCCAGCCACGGCGTCACCAGTATTGATGCCATCATGCCGGTGCTGGAGCGCATGCAGAAACTGGGCATGCCGCTGCTGGTACACGGTGAAGTAACGCATGCGGAGATTGACATCTTCGACCGTGAAGCCCGTTTTATCGAAACCGTGATGGAGCCCCTGCGCCAGCGCCTGCCGGCGCTTAAGGTGGTCTTTGAGCATATCACCACCAAAGACGCGGCAGAGTATGTTCGCGACGGTAACGAGCTGATCGCTGCGACCATCACCCCACAGCATCTGATGTTTAACCGTAACCATATGCTGGTGGGCGGAGTGCGCCCTCACCTGTACTGCCTGCCGATCCTCAAGCGCAACGTTCACCAGCAGGCGCTGCGCGAGCTGGTCGCCAGCGGATTCACGCGTGCGTTCCTGGGCACGGACTCCGCGCCTCACGCCCGCCATCGCAAAGAGGCAAGCTGCGGCTGCGCGGGCTGTTTCAACGCCCCAACGGCGCTTGCCAGCTACGCAACCGTATTTGAAGAGATGAACGCGCTGGAACATTTCGAAGCGTTCTGCTCCCTCAACGGCCCGCGCTTCTACGGCCTGCCGGTCAATGACACCTTCATTGAGCTGGAGCGCAAAGCGAGCCAGGTTGAGGAGTCTATCGCGCTGACGGATGACACGCTGATCCCCTTCCTGGCAGGTGAAACCGTAAGCTGGACGGTAAAACGCTAAAAAATCAACGCCCCTTGTTGTCAAACCGATAATATGCCTGTATAAATAAACAGTATATTACACAGGGGGCATTTATGCGTATTGAAGTCACCATAGCCAAAACTACCGTTCTGCCTGCCGGCGCGCTTGACGCTCTGGCAGGCGAATTATCCCGTCGTATTAACAACACCTTTCCCGACAACGCGGGCGCCGTAACGGTGCGTTACGCCGCAGCGAACAACCTCTCCGTCATGGGTGCCGCAAAAGAAGATAAAGATCGCATCAGCGAAATCCTGCAGGAAACGTGGGAAAGCGCAGACGACTGGTTCATTACCGATTAACACTGCTCCCTCATTGTGTTTTTTGCCGGGTCGCCCCGGCTTTTTTTTGCCTGTAATTTCGAAAGTTCAAATTAATTCAGCGTGTTCTTAAAAAATCGTGAACGAGATGGTGTTTTATTGTTCGAACAATCCTAAAAAGCAGAAAAATGTGTTGCTACCTGTTTATTTTTCCCTTTGGAACCCTTATTACTTGGTATACTGAAGAAGCTTTCAGAAAAACATGCATTGAACCTCAGAGCCGTTGTCTTCTAACACGCATTAAGGGGGTTATAATGGAAAAGAATAACGAAGTCATCCAGACCCATCCGCTTGTAGGCTGGGATATCAGTACCGTAGATAGCTACGATGCACTGATGCTGCGTTTGCACTACCAGACCCCAAATCAACTCAACCGTGACGAAGCGGAAGTGGGACAGACGCTGTGGCTAACAACAGACGTCGCCCGTCAGTTTATTTCTATTTTAGAGGCAGGCATTGCAAAAATAGAATCTGGCGACTATCAGGAAAATGAGTATAAACGGCACTAACCTTATGCCCACTTTTCACTCAACAGGCACCCTCGCGGTGCCTTATTTATTTCCCGCTTGTTTACGCCCGCGTTGTTAATTACTCTGCTAACAAACCGTAAGTTTACGAGATGCATATGAGATACGACTTAATCATTATTGGTAGCGGCTCCGTTGGATCGGCCGCCGGTTATTACGCAACGCAGGCAGGGCTAAACGTCCTGATGATTGACGCCCACCTGCCGCCGCATAGCGAAGGTAGCCATCATGGCGACACCCGTCTCATTCGCCATGCCTATGGCGAGGGGGAGCGCTACGTTCCGCTGGTGCTTCGCGCCCAGACGCTGTGGGACGAGCTGGCGAAACAGACTGAAGAGCGCATTTTCGAACGCACGGGGATCATCAACCTCGGTCCGGCCCGTTCAGAATTTCTCGCCAACGTCGAACGCAGCGCGAAAGCCTTTAATCTTGACGTTGAGAAGCTGGACGCGGCGGCCATTACCTCGCGCTGGCCTGAAATTACCGTCCCGGAGGATTATATTGGTCTCTTTGAAGCCAACTCCGGTGTGCTGCACTGTGAAACGGCGATCAAAACCTGGGTCGATCTTGCCGCCAAAGCGGGCTGTGCGCAGCTGTTCAATTGCCCCGTAGAGGCCATCACGCATGATGCAAACGGCGTTACGGTGAAAACCGTAGACGGGGAATATTCGGCTTCCCGCCTGCTTATTAGCGCAGGAACCTGGGTTACCCGCCTGCTCCCGGACCTGCCGATCCAGCCGGTACGCAAGGTCTTCTCCTGGTTCCAGTCGGACGGGCGTTACAGCGCGCAAAATAAATTCCCGGCGTTTACCGGCGAGTTACCCAACGGCGATCAGTTCTACGGTTTCCCTTCCGAGAAGGACGCTCTCAAGATTGGAAAACACAACGGCGGGCAGGTCATCTCCTCACCTGAGGAGCGCAAGCCGTTTGGCGCCTGCCCGCAGGACGGCTCAGAAGCCTTCTCGTTCCTGCGCAATATTCTCCCGGGCGTCGGTGGCCTGCTTTATGGCGCGGCCTGCACCTATGACAACACGCCGGATGAAGACTTTATCATTGATACGCTGCCGGGACATGACAACACCCTGCTGATTACCGGGCTGAGTGGCCACGGCTTTAAGTTCGCTTCGGTGTTGGGTGAAATCGCCGCGCAGTTTGCCCAGGGTATCACGCCACAGTTTGATCTGACGCCGTTCTCACTCTCGCGTTTTAACGGATAATCGGCCACGGGCTCCGGCGGCATCGGGGCCCGTTTTCTTCGTACTCAATTGTGGGGCGTTATGCGCAGGATAGTGGATTTCCTCATCAATAACATTCGCGAACACTTTATGCTCTATATCTTATTGTGGGCGCTGCTCGCTATCGTTGATGTTATATACATTGTGTTTTATTGAAAGTGACAATTGACGTTAACTGACGTTACTTTATGTTTATTTAAGGTTTTTTCTTCTGCTAAATACGTCTTGCACGAAGCCATTGAATTAACCTTGCCGTTTCTTTTCAAAATCGCTGAAATAAATAAAAATCAATAGTCAATTATTTCAGTTGCAATATCGCGTCTTCCCGTTCATTTTTACCTTTCGGTTAATTTGAAAATGGACATTCTGATGCAATTGCGTAACTCCTCCCGGCGCTACGGAATAATATCCATAAGTTTGCACTGGATATTTGCCATTGCCGTCTACGGTATGTTCGGACTTGGACTCTGGATGGTCACGCTCAGCTATTACGATGGCTGGTATCATCAGGCACCCGAGCTGCATAAAAGCATCGGGGTTCTGCTGATGCTGGGGCTGGTATTTCGCGCCATCTGGCGACATATTTCCCCACCGCCCGCGCCACTAAAGACATATGGAAAAATAACCCGCGTCAGCGCCGTTGCCGCGCATATTGCGCTCTACGCGCTGCTCTTCGCCATTCTGATCAGCGGCTATCTCATTTCAACGGCAGACGGCAAACCGATTAGCGTTTTTGGCCTGTTCGAGGTTCCGGCAACGCTCAGCGATGCCGGGGCTCAGGCCGATACGGCAGGGGTCGTTCACCTCTGGCTTGCCTGGAGCGTGGTGATCCTGTCCGTACTGCACGGGCTCGCCGCCCTTAAACACCATTTTATTGATAAAGACGATACGCTTAAGCGCATGCTTGGCCGCTCGTCAGTTGACTCTGGAGCATAAAATGAAAAAACACCTGCTGGGTATTGCCCTCGGTTCTCTGTTATTCACCGCCGGTTCTGCCGTAGCGGCTGACTATAAAATTGATAAAGAGGGCCAGCACGCTTTCGTCAATTTCCGCATTCAGCACCTGGGATACAGCTGGCTGTACGGCACCTTTAAAGATTTCGACGGCACATTTACTTTTGACGAGAAAAATCCTGCGGCAGATAAAGTCAATGTGACCATTAATACGAACAGCGTCGACACGAACCATGCTGAGCGCGATAAACACCTGCGCAGCGCAGAGTTCCTCAACGTCACAAAATTCCCACAGGCCACCTTCACCTCCACGGAAGTTAAGAAAGACGGTGATAAATTGGCTATTACCGGGAATCTGACGCTGAATGGCGTAACCAAACCCGTTACTCTGGATGCGAAGTTGATCGGTCAGGGCGACGATCCGTGGGGCGGAAAACGCGCAGGTTTTGAAGCGGCGGGTAAAATTCACCTGAAAGATTTTAATATCACAACGGATTTAGGCCCGGCGTCGCAGGACGTTGAGCTGGTTATTTCCGTTGAAGGTGTGCAGCAGAAGTCGTAATAGATTCGCCCGGCAGGCTTTCGCCGTGCCGGGCGTTATTATCATTCCGGGTCAGGAATACCCAGTTTGGTATTCAGACGGCCGCGTGATTTATTAAAAATCTTATTACCGTTTTCACGCCCCGCGCGACGACGACGCTGCTCTTCTTCCGGCAGGACGCTCTCTTCGCTGCACAGCTCGCTACAGCAGCCGTTAAACTTCTCGGCACAGGCCGGGCACTGAATAAACAGCAGGTGGCAACCGTCGTTTTTGCAGTTGGTGTGGGTATCGCACGGCGCGCCGCACTGGTGGCACTGGGCAATCACATCTTCTGAAATGCGCTCGCCCATGCGCTCGTCAAAGACGAAGTTTTTACCGATAAAGCGTACCGGTAAGCCCTGCTCACGGGCGCGGCGGGCGTACTCAATAATACCGCCTTCAATGTGCCAGACCTTGTTGAACCCATTGTGCTTCATCCACGCGCTGGCCTTCTCGCAGCGGATACCGCCGGTGCAGTACATAACGATTTTTTTATCCTTATGCTCCTGCATCATCTCCACCGCTTTAGGCAGCTGCTCGCGGAAGGTATCGGCCGGAATCTCCATCGCGTTTTCGAAATGCCCCACTTCGTACTCGTAGTGGTTACGCATATCAATGAACACGGCATCCGGATCGTCCAGCATCGCATTCACTTCCGCGGCCTTCAGATATTCGCCGACGTCCGCCGGGTTAAACTCAGGATCGTCAATACCGTCCGCCACGATGCGTTCACGCACCTTCATGCGCAGCACCCAGAACGATTTTCCATCGTCATCCAGGGCAATGTTCAGGCGTAAGCCGTTGAGGGCCGGATCGAAGCTATAAAGCGCGTCGCGGAACGCATCCACTTTACTTTCCGGCACGCTAATCTGCGCGTTAATGCCTTCGCGGGCAAGGTAGACGCGCCCGAAAACGTTCAGTGCCGTGAAGGCCTGATAAAGCGCATCGCGGGTCGCCTGCGGATCGTCGATAGTGAAGTATTTGTAGAAGGAGATGGTCGTGCGCGGTTCGGTTTCAGCCAACATGCGCGCCTTTAACATCTCATTCGAAACGCGGTTGTGTAACACTGGCATGGTGTACAAGTCCTGCAATCGTCAGAGAGAATCAAAATCGGTCGGCATCATATAGCAAACAAAACCAATTTACATCCACACAATTTACGCTACATTTCACACACCCTGATGAATCAGGCTTAACAATTGCCGTCGTCGTGCAGGTTTCGACGGCAGATATTTTGGCTACGTCTCAAAAAATGCGACAATAGCGAAACAGGACGTTTGAACACAGGAAAGACATGACCCAGTTACCAAAATTTACCGTCGCCCTTTTGCACCCCCGCTATTGGATGACCTGGCTTGGCATTGGCTTTTTATGGCTACTGGTACAGCTTCCCTACCCTGTTATCTTCCGGTTAGGTACATCATTAGGCCGACTCGCGCAAACGCTTATGAAGCGCCGCGCCCGCATCGCGTATCGTAACCTTGAGCTGTGCTTTCCGCAGATGAGCGAGGCGGAGCGCCATGATATGGTCTCGAAGAATTTCGAATCCGTCGGCATGGGTCTCATGGAGACCGGAATGGCGTGGTTCTGGTCGGACAAACGTATGGCCCGCTGGAGCAAGGTTACAGGCACCGGCATGGAGCCGGTGCATACGCTTCAGGCCAATCAGACCGGCGTGCTGCTGATCGGCGTCCATTTCCTGACGCTCGAAATCGGGGCGCGTATGTTTGGCATGCAGGCGCCCGGCATCGGGGTTTACCGTCCTAACGACAACCCGGTGATCGATCTCATCCAGACCAACGGCCGCATGCGCTCCAACAAAAGCATGATCGACCGTAAGGATCTGAAGGGCATGATCCGCGCGCTGAAGTCCGGTGAAGTGGTCTGGTATGCCCCCGATCACGACTATGGCCCCCAGGCCAGCGTCTTTGTCCCCTTCTTCGCCGTTGATGAGGCCGCCACCACGACCGGCACCTGGATGCTGGCGCGGATGTCCAAAGCCGCCATCGTTCCCTTTGTTCCCCGCCGTATGCCGGATGGCTCAGGCTACGAGCTGATGATGCTTGAGCCGGAACTCGCGCCGCCGCTGGAAGATGCGGAAACCACCGCGCGCTGGATGAACGGCGTTGTGGAAAAGTGCATCATGCTGGCACCCGAGCAGTACATGTGGCTGCATCGACGCTTTAAAACGCGGCCAGAAGGCACGCCTTCCCGCTATTGATCCTCATGCGGCCCTCAGGGCCGCATGCTATTTTAGCTTTAAAAGCTCCCCCTCATTGCGGCAATCATAACCCAGGCGCATAATTAGCAGGCTTATTACTTCATGCCTCAGGTGCTCTGCACCTCACTATGCGGATTGTTATGACACCCTCAGATGCCCCCATAAACTGGAAGCGTAACCTCACGGTTGCGTGGCTTGGCTGTTTTCTTACCGGTGCGGCGTTTAGCCTGGTCATGCCTTTCCTGCCGCTCTACGTCGAACAGCTGGGCGTGACGGGCCATAGCGCACTCAACATGTGGTCTGGCCTGGTATTCAGCATCACGTTTCTCTTTTCCGCCATTGCCTCGCCCTTCTGGGGCGGCCTTGCCGACCGCAAGGGACGTAAAATCATGCTGCTGCGTTCGGCGCTGGGGATGGCGATAATCATGGCGCTGATGGGCGTGGCGCAGAACGTCTGGCAGTTCCTGATATTGCGCGCATTACTGGGCTTATTGGGCGGATTTATTCCCAACGCGAACGCCCTGATCGCCACGCAAATTCCTCGCCATAAGAGCGGCTGGGCGCTTGGCACGCTCTCAACCGGTGGCGTGAGCGGCGCCCTGCTTGGGCCGCTGGCGGGGGGATTACTGGCGGATAACTACGGCCTGCGCCCGGTCTTTTTCATCACCGCCAGCGTGTTGTTCCTGTGCTTTATCGTCACCCTGGTCTGCATCCGTGAAAAATTTACGCCCGTCGCCAAAAAAGAGATGCTTCACGCCAGAGACGTGCTGACCTCGCTTAAAAATCCCAGACTGGTGCTGAGCCTGTTCGTAACGACATTGATCATTCAAGTGGCAACCGGATCGATCGCTCCTATTCTCACCCTATACGTTCGCGACCTGGCGGGTAACGTCAGCAATATTGCGTTTATCAGCGGACTGATTGCTTCTGTGCCCGGCGTGGCGGCGCTGGTTAGCGCACCGAGACTGGGGAAATTGGGTGACCGGGTCGGCCCGGAAAAGATCCTGATCTGCGCACTGATCATTTCCGTCCTGCTGCTTATCCCCATGTCGATGGTGCACTCTCCGTGGCAGCTGGGCGTGCTTCGCTTTTTGCTGGGCGCCGCCGACGGAGCGTTGTTGCCCGCCGTACAGACCCTGCTGGTCTACAACTCCACGAACCAGATTGCCGGGCGTATCTTTAGCTATAACCAGTCGTTTCGCGATATCGGTAACGTCACCGGGCCGCTTCTCGGGGCGGGTATTTCCGCCAGCTTCGGTTTTCGCGCCGTCTTTATCGTGACGGCAGGCGTGGTGCTGTTCAACGCGATTTACTCGTGGTTCAGTTTATCCCGCGCGTTACGGCCGGTGACGGAATAAGAAGAACGCCTGACGGCTTATTTTCGCATTCATACTTGCAGAATCTGATATTCAGCTATTCTTTCCCTGAAACCTTCTGGAAAACAGGGAGACACCAATGACCATGTACGCCACGCTGGAAGAAGCTATTGATGCCGCTCGTGAAGAGTTCCTTGCCGATAATCCCGGCGTTGAGGAAGAAGATGCTGACGTGCAACAACTTAATATCCAAAAATATGTTCTGCAGGATGGGGATATTATGTGGCAGGCCGAATTCTTTGCCGACGAGGGTGAAGAAGGAGAATGTTTGCCGGTCCTGAGCGGTGCAGGTGCGCAGGCCGTGTTTGATGGCGACTATGATGAAATCGAGTTACGCCAGGAATGGCTGGAGGAGAATACGCTGCACGAGTGGGATGAGGGCGAATTTCAGCTCGAGCCACCGCTGGATACGGAAGAAGGTCAAACCGCAGCCGATGAATGGGACGAGCGTTAATTTACGCTACTCGTACGGGCCGTGGCTGGCATCGATGGGCAGCAACAGCGTGTCGAAAATCAGCGAGAACGGCAGATCGAGCACCGTCAGGTAGCGCCATGCGGAATCACGGACATCCCATTTTACGCCCGGGTAGTACTGGTTGCCATGGCCCTGACCTGGAATGGTGCGGCTGATGATGCTGCCGCAGCCGCTCAGCAGGCATGCCATCATGACGACGATGATTATTTTCATCAGTAACCTCTAAAAAAATACCGGCCTCACAGCCGGTATTTTATCTGGCGGGTGGCGCTTTGCTTACCCGCCTTGCTTAACCGCTTACTTCGCCTTCAGCGCCAGCGGGTTCAGCTTCAGCTCTTTGTAGTAGTTCACCCACGAAGAGTACTTCTCCGGAGCGGACCATACGCGATAGTGAAGTCTTGCCATCGTGACCGGATCGCTCAGCAGCACCAGACGACGGTCGCGATTGAGTTTTTCCGGGGTCTCGTTAAGCGCCTGCTCAACGTGACGATCGCGGGCAATCTCCAGCACCTGGCTTGCGCGGTGGCGCGCGGTGGCCATTGCCGTCGCCAGAGCGTTGAATGACGGATTAAACACGGCGTGCATAAAGCCATCGTCCAGCGTGCGGTTACGGTTCTGCTCCAGATAGGTATCGGTATCCACCAGCACCTGCGGCGGAGAATACTCTTCCGGGATCAGGAACAGTTTCCAGCGTTTGGTACGCAGCCCTACCGTTGAACGGCTGGAGATCACGGACACAAACGGCGACAGGATCAGCGAGAAGACAATCGGCGCCAGCCAGAACAGGAAGCGCAGATCCAGCCAGGCCATCCCGGCCGCCCACACCAGGCCCAGCAGCAACTGAGAGCCGTGGCGCATGAAGGCTTCACTCCACGGCGTGGAATCGTCATCACGCTGCGGTGAGTTCCAGACCACTTCCCAGCCCAGGAAGGCACTGACCACAAACACGGTGTGGAACAGCATACGCACCGGCGCCAGCAGCACGGAGAACAGCACTTCCAGCAGCAGCGAAAGGGTTACGCGGAAGAATCCGCCGTACTCTTTCGAGCCTTTGCACCAGATCAGGATGATGCTGAGCAGCTTAGGCAGGAACAGTAGCACCATGGTGGAAGCAAACAGCGCAATCGCCAGCTCCGGACGCCACTGCGGCCACACCGGGAACAGCTGGCGCGGTTGCAGGAAGTATTGCGGCTCCGTCAGGGCATGGACGACCTGCAGCGCAGTGGAGAGCGCGAGGAACATAAACCACAGCGGTGCGGAGAGATAAGACATTACGCCCGTCAGGAACACCGCACGGTGAACCGGGTGCATCCCTTTTACGAGGAACAGGCGGAAGTTCATCAGGTTACCGTGACACCAGCGGCGGTCGCGCTTGAGCTCGTCCAGCAGGTTCGGCGGCAGCTCTTCGTACGATCCCGGCAGGTCGTAGGCAATCCAGACGCCCCAGCCAGCACGACGCATCAGCGCCGCTTCCACGAAGTCATGCGACAGAATCGAACCGGCAAACGAACCCTCGCCCGGCAGCGGCGCCAGCGCACAGTGTTCGATGAACGGCTTCACGCGGATAATGGCGTTGTGGCCCCAGTAGTGCGACTCACCCAACTGCCAGAAGTGCAGACCGGCGGTAAACAGCGGGCCGTAAACACGGGTGGCGAACTGCTGGCAGCGCGCGTACAGGGTGTCCATGCCGGATGCTTTTGGCGAAGACTGAATGATCCCCGCGTTCGGGTTGGCTTCCATCAGACGCACCAGACCGCTCAGGCAGTCACCGCTCATGACGGAGTCAGCATCCAGCACGACCATGTAGCTGTACTGGTTACCCCAGCGGCGGCAGAAGTCATCGATGTTGCCGCTTTTACGCTTCACGCGACGGCGGCGGCGGCGGTAGAAGATCTGTCCTTCGCCCTGCACTTCCGCAATCAGCTCCATCCAGGCTTTTTGCTCTGCCACGCAGATATCCGGGTTGTAACTGTCGCTCAGGATGTAAACGTCGAAATGCGCCGCATTACCGGTTGCCTTTACGGACTCCCAGGTTGCACGCAGGCCCGCAAATACGCGGTCAACGTCTTCGTTACAGATAGGCATAATCAGTGCGGTACGGTGCTCGGGATTGAGGGGTTCATCCCCGACCGTTGACGCCGAAATGCTGTACTTGTCCCGTCCCATCAGCAGCTGCAGGAAGCCCATCAGCGCGGTCCAGAAACCGGCCGAGACCCAGCAGAAGAGGACCGCGAACAGCAGGAGAATGCCGCTCTGCAGGATATACGGCAGCAGCTGCATGAAGGAGACCCAGAGATCCTGGCCCATCATGTCCGTCGGGTTGATAAACGCCCAGCCCTGGTAAGGCAGAATGGTTTTCATATACCAGGTCGCGACAACCGTCTGCGCCAGCGTCAGAAGCAGCAGGATATAACGGCGAATTGTCCCCACGGTACGCCATTTCTGTTCGGAGGCCTGCTCTTCTTTCGTCAGGCGCGACAGATAGCGCGGCGTGACGTCACGCCCGCGCAGGCGATCCCAGAAGCGGCCAACCGGGTTGGTGCGCCATGGATCGGGGAACATTGAGGAACGCGTCGCTTTCGGCATCGCCTGAAGCTGATCGCGTCCTTCGTCGTCTTTAATCAACTGCCCTTCTGCCAGCGAGTCCGGCCAGGCCTGCTCCAGACGCGCCTTGACTGACCCCAGCGGCGTATCATCATCACGGGAAAACTGACGATGTTCGCAATCCAGCGCGGTATGAACCGCGCGGATGTCGCTCTTAGGCAGCGCCGCTTTTTCGATATCCGTCAGCGGCATGGCATCAATATATTCAGATGTATTATTCATTGGCAGGTAGCTGGTAGCTCCAGGTTTCACTCAGCGGCTGATCTTCACTGACCAGCGCAGCACGCATTTCAGTGGTCTGTTTCGGATCTTTCACTTTCACGCGCAGGGTCAGACGCCAGCCTTTGGTTACCGGGTTGTAACGCACGGTGTTCTCTACGATTTCACCGTTGTCACCGATGCTGGCCTGGGCCGACACCGCAGTATCAGGAGACAGTTTCTTCATATCCTGGCCAGTGAAGTCCACGACAAACGCTACCGTACCGTCAGGCTGACGGATAAGGTTAGACTGCTTCACGTCACCCGTAGAGCGGCGAGTCTGCGTCACATACGCGTTATCCGGCGCATGCAGCTTATCTTCATCGCGGCTGAAGGTAATGGTGTACTTGAAGTTCATCTCTTTACCGGCTTCCGGCAGCTGATCCGGCGTCCAGTATGCGACGATGTTGTCGTTGGTTTCGTCGTTGGTTGGAATTTCAACCAGCTCTACCTTGCCTTTACCCCAGTCGCCTTTCGGCGTAACCCAGGCGCTTGGACGCAGGTCATAGCGGTCGTCAAGATCTTCAAAGCGAGAGAACTGACGGCCACGTTGCAGCAGGCCAAAGCCCTGCGGGTTTTCCATCGCAAAGCTGCTGACCGCCAGATGTTTCGGGTTATTCAGCGGACGCCAGATCCACTCACCGTTACCGGCATGAATGGACAGACCGTTGGAGTCATGCAGTTCCGGGCGGAAGTTGGTTGCCGGTGACGGCTGGTTCGGCCCAAACAGGAACATACTGGTCAGCGGAGCGACGCCCAGTTTGCCCACTTTGTCACGCAGGTAAACCTTAGACTGCACGTCAACGACCGTGTCACGACCTGGCATAATCACAAAGCGATAGGCACCGGTTGCGCGTGGGGAATCCAGCAGCGCATAAATAGTCAGACGTTTGTCCGTTGGTTTTGGACGCTCAATCCAGAACTCGCGGAAACGCGGGAACTCTTCACCTGATGGCAGCGCGGTATCAATAGCCAGACCGCGCGCAGAAAGCCCGTACACCTGCCCCGCGCCAATCACGCGGAAGTAGCTGGCGCCAAGCATGCTAACGATTTCGTCGTTTTTATCTTTGCTGTTGATCGGGTAAAGCACCTTGAAGCCTGCGAAGCCCAGGTCTTTCACCGTATCTTTATCGTGCTGCACATTGCCAAAATTGAAGTAATCCGGGCTGTACTTGATCTTACGTACCGCGGTCGCCGTCACTTCATTGATGGCAACAGGCGTGTCGAAGTACATACCCTGATGATAAAATTCAAGCTTGAACGGGGTTTTAACGTTGTTCCAGTACGCTTTATCGTGGTTGAACTGGATCTGCTGATAGTCCGCATACTTCATGTCGCGGAAAACGGAGGGCAGGTTACTTTTCGGCGCTTCGTAGCTCTTGCCTGCCATCGATTTTGCCTGTTTTGCGACATCGTCGATGTTAAAGGCCAGTGCCGATGAGGTATACAGTGATAACACCACCGCAACACCCAACCAACGCATTTTCATCATCTGTGGTTTATGTTTCATAATAAGTAAGCACTTCCCCCTTTGTGTGCTTATATCGATCCGATCCATTTTAATGGAAACTCAGGCAATCCGACAACATAATCACTGCTTTGTTCAGCTGCTGGCTCATGGATTAAGCAAATGAAAGAACCCGTTATTCACTTTGCGTGCTTATCCTGGAGACAGTGTGTCGGTCTTGGTGTAGGGTTGGCGTCGAATGTAACCATTATGAGCCTTAGGGATAAGGCGAAAAGTCTGAGAATGCGCAACGTTATATGAGCACAACACCGATACAACGGGAATATTTCCTCGACTCGATCCGGGCATGGCTGATGCTATTGGGGATCCCCTTTCATATTTCACTGATTTACTCCAGCCACACGTGGCATGTTAATAGCCAGATGCCCTCCTGGTGGCTGACGCTGTTTAATGACTTTATTCACGCCTTCCGCATGCAGGTGTTTTTTGTCATCTCCGGCTATTTCTCGTACATGCTTTTTTTACGCTATCCGCTTAAGCGCTGGTGGAAAGTGCGCGTGGAGCGCGTAGGTATTCCCATGTTAACCGCCATACCGCTCCTGACGCTGCCGCAGTTCATTATGCTGCAATACGTTAAAGGCAAGGCGGAAAACTGGCCGAATCTCTCGCTGTATGAAAAGTACAACACGCTGGTCTGGGAGCTCGTGTCTCACCTCTGGTTCCTGCTGGTTCTGGTGGTGCTGACCACGGTCAGTCTGGTGATTTTCAGCCGCCTGCGCCGTCATCTCAGCACGACAGCAGACTCTTTCTTCGCTAACGTCACGCTGGGCAAACTGTCGGTGCTCTTTTTACTGCTGGGGATCGCCTATGCCGCGGTGAGACGCACGTTGTTTATCGTCTATCCACCAATACTGAGCGACGGCCTGTTCAATTTTGTGGTGATGCAGTCGCTGTTCTACATTCCGTTCTTTTTGATTGGCGCGCTGGCCTTTATTCATCCGAGGCTTAAAGCGCTGTTTACCACCCCGTCACCGTGGTGCGCGGTGGGTGCAGCCATCGCGTTTGCGGCCTACCTGCTGAACCAGCGCTACGGGAGTGGCGACGCCTGGATGTATGAAACGGAAAGCGTGATCACCATGCTGTTGGGCTTGTGGATGGTGAACGTGGTGTTCGCGCTCGGCCACCGTTTGCTGAACTTTAAGTCCAGCCGCGTGACCTACTTCGTCAATGCCTCACTGTTTATCTATCTGGTGCACCACCCATTGACGCTGTTCTTCGGGGCATACATCACGCCGCACATCGCATCCAACACGCTGGGCTTCTTTACCGGGCTGGTGTTTGTGGTGGGGATTGCCGTCGTACTCTACGAGATCCATCTGCGGATCCCTCTTCTGCGCTTCCTGTTTTCAGGAAAACCTCAGCCGAAAGCCGCCTGAGCAGCGCGGCGCACTCACGGTGCGCCGCCTTCGCTTCAGCTCTCCAGCTCTTGTCTGCGCTGAGTCAAAAGCCGCTGATAAAGATGCGTGGTGTCTTCATCGAAGCAGACAAAAATCACCTTCTCTGGCAGCGGTTTAAGCGACAAATAGCGGTAAACCGTTTCGACGGCGATGGTCGCCGCTGCCGCCTTAGGATATCCATACACGCCGGTGCTGATGGCCGGGAACGCCATCGTTTTATAGCCGTTGTCGGCGGCAAGCCGCAGACAGTTTCGGTATGCCTCCTCCAGAAGGCTCGCTTCATGCTGGTCTCCGCCGTGCCACACGGGCCCGACAGCATGAATCACCGCTTTGGCAGGAAGGTTGCCCGCCAGCGTAATCACCGCATGGCCCGGTGGGCATTCACCCTGTTGCTGACGCACCATTTTACAGGCTTCCAGTAACTGCGGTCCGGCAGCCCGGTGAATAGCGCCGTCTACGCCTCCTCCCCCCATCAGGGAAGGATTGGCCGCATTGACGATGACGTCGACATGAACTGTCGTAATATCGCCATGAATAATTTCAATTTGCGGTTTCATAAAGCCCCTCTGCTGCCCGCCTTTTTTATAAGTGTATCGCAGAGGGGTTATTGAGAAAAACGATAGGCGTAAAACCGCCCCCGCCGACGGGCGCGCACGGGTATTAACGGTACTGGATCTGAACAACCGCGAGCGTTTTTTCAGGATTCAGGTACGTCATATTCACTGTCGCCAGGCCGGAAGCCGTCGCCTTGCCGTTCAGCGCGTCGCCGTAACTCACCATACGCGTTTGCATACGATTTTTTTCCGGACACGACACCGCCAGCTGCCGCTGCTGGTGGGTAACTTCGCAAGGGTCAGCAACGATTGCGCCGCGAAAGTGAATAACGCCGCCCTGCGCGAGCGTGGCCGAATAAGCTGGAGCGATAAATGCCGAAACAAGCAGGCCCAGACCTGAAATAAGATGTGCAAAAGAGTGGGTCACGATATGTACTCCTCAATGAAAATCGTCCATGAGGGGCAAACGCGCTTCATTATGCAAACGAAGGCTGACGTTACGGAACCTAACAACGCAGTTCCTGATAACAGCTTAGTTCAACGGCAAATATTCACAATGCATTGATTTCATGAATATTTACAGCGCACCCCCGGCTGGCGACCACTGCTGTGATAAATGAAGCGCTTTTCCATCCGTGACGGTGACAACGATGTTGATCGTGTCTTCCGCAGAAATAGTTAAACTCAACCGCGTTAAATCAATCGGCTGATTAGCGGGAATAAAAAGGGTATTTTGCTGTCGCGAAGCACTTTGCCCACTCTGCCCTTCCTTCAAAGAGAGGATCTGAACCTGACAATCACACGGTTCCGTCAAAATGACCTGCGGAATAATGGTCGTCATATTTCCCTGCTGTGACGTTTGAAAGGTTATCTGGCCGGAAAGCGCGGCAAGGAGAATGAAGGTATTCATGAGGAACTCCCGAAAAAAAACAGGGCATCGGCCCTGTTTTTTTGTAGTACAGATTTCAGTATCAGTACTGATGCGCTGTCGCGTGGTTACCAAAGCCGATCTGGGTAACGTTGACGGTGGAGTTAGACGCCGTCTGGTCTACGAGCGCACCGTTAAGGCCGCCGTACTGGCTAACATTCATAACGGATTTTTTGCTGTTCCACTGATCGAGTGTCGCACTGTTGCCAAAGCCGTTCTGGGTCAGGTTGATTTTGCTGTCGTCAGAACCCTGACCGACATCAGCCCCGTTACCGCCACCGGTCTGGCTAATATTAAGAACGGAATTTCTGGCATCTGTCTGCAACGCCAGCGCGGAGTTACCGCCACCGTTCTGATAAATATTCAGGGTTGAATTTGGACCACTGTTTCCGCCATGACCGTGTCCATGACCCCATCCGCCCTGATTAATCATACCAGCCATAGCACTACCAGAAACGACGATTGCTGCAAGTGCTGCCACTTTGATAAATTTCATGGTAAACCCCCATCGGATTGATTAACGTCGTCGCGAAATAGCTAGCGCTGAATAACGCGAATTGCCATCTGCGACTGTTTCTGCACTACAACTGCGGTTTTCTGCGTACCGTACTGCGTAATATTTGCTCTATTACCCGACCCTTTCTGGATAATTTTCGCACTATTACCATATCCATCCTGCGTAATACCTGCATCGTTCCCGTTACCGCTCTGATCGATCCAGGCAATATTGTAAGTCCCTGATTGATCAACTCTCGCTCTGTTGCCTGCCCCATCCTGAGAAATGACGGACAAGAGTTTCGATCCTTCCTGGCGAAGCTGAGCGTCATTAAATACGCCCTGTTGACCAATAATGGCTGCCTGATTTAATGATGAATAACTTAATTCATTAACCGCAAAATTATATTCAGCGTTTGCCAAATCTGAATTCGCGGCGGTTACAAATCCAGGCGCACCCAGTAATGTAAACATCAAAAATAACGATGTGTTTTTCATGTTGTCACCCTGGACCCGGCTACCTGAAAACACCCTGATCGTATTTCGTATTAAACGACTCGTTTTTGTTAACGCGTCGTTACGGTGAAGAGTATGTCCGCTGAAACATTTTAAATATCTCACCCGCGCGGCTTATTTTTATTTTTCAGGTCACCACAAAGTTGTAATTTGCACCATAAAAGGCATGACACAGGCCGTTTTTATTTTTTTATGAAATATTTATGCGCGACATGTTGTACAACGGCGAGAAAGCCGTCCATGCCCCTTCCCGCGTTGTTTAAGCGTAACGCCAGGATGACATTTTCTTCAGGGCGTGACACAAGGCGAGTTTTCTTAAGCCAGAAAAACCAGAACGGCATGACTTAGAAAGTATCAGTTACTCATACCTGGGTACAAACTAAAGAAAATAATAAATACTTATAAATATTAACCAGTTAATTATATTTGTATGATTTTTAAAATCTATGCACAACTATTTCCATGTACAACTTTCATATCAAATAACAACATTAAAAATCTGCAATTTTCACAAATTAATATTGATTTTTACATCTTGTTACATGATTAACACTTGCTTTAAAATTCGTAAAAGCTAGATTGAAATTAGATGTACGAAATTGGTTTTATATTTACCTCCCTGTGGAGGTTATGTTCTGATTCTACACACAGCAGTGCAACATCTGTCAGTACTTCTGGTGCCCTCTTCTTTACAGAGAGGGCGGCTGTCAGGTGCCAAAAATAAGTGGGGTTTCATCATGTATAATGAAGTCCATAGTTTACATGGTCATACATTACTGTTGATCACAAAACCTTCTCTGCAAGCGACAGCTTTATTACAACACTTAAAGCAATCTCTATCACTGAACGGGAAATTGCATAATATTCAACGTTCTTTTGATGATATTGCGCCTGGCAGCATCATTCTGTTTGATATGATGGAAGCCGATAAAAAGCTTATCCATTACTGGCAAGATAACTTAAGCAGGAAAAACAATAATATCCGCGTGTTATTATTGAATACGCCTGATGAATATCCTTTCAGAGATATTGAAAGCTGGCCGCATATCAATGGCGTGTTCTACGTCACTGAAGAAGAGGTTCGGGTGGTAGATGGTCTGCAAGGCATATTGCGCGGCGAATGCTATTTCTCGCAAAAGCTGGCCAGCTACCTCATCACGCACTCCGGAAATTACCGCTATAACAGTTCGGAATCAGCGCTGCTCACCCACCGTGAGAAAGAGATCCTGAACAAATTACGCATTGGTGCTTCAAATATTGAAATCGCCCGTTCGTTATTTATCAGCGAAAATACGGTAAAGACGCACCTTTATAATCTTTTCAAGAAGATAGCTGTTAAAAACCGAACTCAGGCGGTTTCATGGGCAAACGATAACCTCAGGCGTTAATCACATGAAGCGCACGTTGAGTTGGATCGCCGCAGCGAGTCTCCTGCTCGCTGCAGGGAACCTGCAGGCCGTTGAGGTCGAAGTTCCCGGATTGTTAACTGACCACACTGTCTCATCGATTGGGCACAGTTTTTACCGGGCCTTCAGCGATAAATGGGACAGTCCTTACACGGGTAATTTAACAATCAACGAGCGGCCCAGTGCACGATGGGGAAGCTGGATAACCATAACGGCCAATCAGGACGTTATTTATCAAACGTTTTTATTCCCCTCGAAAACAGACTTCGAAAAAAACGTAGCCTTAGCACTGGCTCAAACTGAAGACGCTATTAATCGCCTGCAAATAGATAAAGCCCTATTAAGCACCAGCGATTTAGCAAAAGATGAGTTCTAGCGAACCGATATGCGGAGGCTGTCATGCGTATTGCATATGCAGTTGTTTCAATCATGCTTATTGCTCCCCTGAGCTGGGCCGGAAATATGACCTTCCAGTTCCGTAACCCTAACTTTGGCGGTAACCCCAACAACGGTGCCTTTCTGCTGAATCAAGCTCAGGCACAAAACTCCTATAAAGATCCGAGCTTTCAGGATTTTACCGTTGATACCCCTTCCGCACTGGATAACTTCACCCAGGCTATCCAGTCGCAGATTTTAGGGGGATTGCTGACCAACATTAATACCGGCAAACCCGGCCGAATGATGACCAACGACTTTATCGTCGACATCGCCAACAGGGACGGACAGCTCCAGTTGAATGTGACCGATCGTAAAACCGGAAAAACTTCCACCATAGAGGTTTCCGGCCTGCAAAATAATTCAACTGACTTTTAAACAATAGCTAAATAAGGACAACGACCATGCAGCGCTTCCTGATATTTGTTGCAGTGTGCTTATTGAGCGGTTGTTTAACTGCTCCGCCTAAAGAAGCTGCAAAACCCACATTAATGCCGCGGGCCCAGAGTTACCGTGATTTAACCCATTTGCCTTCACCTACGGGCAAGATATTTGTCTCGGTATACAACATTCAGGATGAAACCGGACAATTTAAGCCTTATCCGGCAAGTAACTTCTCCACCGCGGTGCCGCAAAGCGCCACCGCCATGCTGGTGACTGCACTTAAAGATTCGCACTGGTTTATTCCGCTGGAACGCCAGGGGCTTCAGAACCTGTTAAATGAACGAAAAATCATTCGTGCCGCGCAGGAGAATGGCACCGTTGCGGACAATAACCGGATGCCTCTGCAATCTCTGGCCGCCGCAAACGTGATGATTGAAGGGTCGATTATCGGTTACGAGAGCAACGTGAAATCGGGTGGCGTGGGCGCGCGCTACTTTGGTATCGGCGCAGATACCCAGTACCAGCTCGACCAAATTGCGGTTAACCTGCGCGTCGTGAACGTCAGTACCGGTGAAGTGCTCTCTTCGGTCAACACCAGCAAAACGATATTGTCTTATGAAGTTCAGGCTGGGGTATTCCGCTTCATCGATTACCAGCGTCTGCTGGAGGGAGAAATTGGCTACACCTCTAACGAACCGGTCATGATGTGTCTGATGTCAGCCATTGAAACCGGTGTGATCTTCTTAATCAACGATGGTATCGATCGCGGGCTGTGGGATCTGCAAAACAAAGCGGAGGTGCAGAACCCGATCCTGGTGAAATACCGTGATATGTCGGTGCCTCCGGAATCCTGACGGGCAGCGCATAAAAAAGGCGAGATGATTATCTCGCCTTTTTTTTTATTCACTCACCGCGGTGATGTTTTGCGTTTTTTCCCGTCGCGCCGCCAGCCAAAGACCGCTGTTCTTCATGGCGTAGCCAAACAGCAGCCCCAGCGCCAGGGAAGGAACCACCAGCTTCCAGTCCCCCTGCCCGGCAAAGGTTGCGCAGGCCCCCATAAAGGTTCCCGGCACAAACGACAGCAGCAGATGCTTCGCCTGGATACACATCAGGAAGGCGACGACACCCGTCATGACGTACCCCAGCATCTCCAGATGCGGCGCCAGCGCGCTGCCTTTCATGATGACCAGCGCCCAGATAACGCCGCTCATCAGCGTGCAGCCTGAGATAAAGAGCCCTTTCAGCCCGCCTTGAGGACAGGCGAAATAGGCCGTGCAACCCAGGAAGCCAGCCCAGCTTAACAGACCGAGAGACACCGCTACCCATCCCCAAATACCGGAGAGGATGCCCGTCGTGATTGCAATACAAAGTAATATGTTCATGGCGCGCATCTTAGCAGAAGCGCGCCGTAGAAATGCGATCAGAAGCACATTACGTGCAAGTTGAAATGTATCGTTGCAGGATTTTTGTGATTTACATCACTCCTCGCTCTCTTCTTCCAGCTCGTCCCACATTGCTGCGATGGCGTCACGCGTCAGCGGGGCCAGCGTTCGCCAGAACGGAGAGGTGGCATGGGCTTCCACTTTACCCAGGAAGGTCCCCACCCACGGCAGCAGATACGTTTCGAAGAGGATCCCGATGGCTTCATTTTCATCGTCGCCAGCGTTGTCTTCGATCCAGGACGCGGCCAGCAGCAGCGTACCGATATGATCGGCTGGGGTATCGCTCAGCGGCATCCCGCGTTCTGAAAGGAATGCCCGCACTTCCGCTTCGGTCGCGCCTTCCTGCCAGGCGGAACGATACGGCGACACGCGGCACTCTTCGCCCACGAACAGAGCATTGTAGTCCGTTGAGATCTGCTGCATATCGCAGCTTTTCTGCAGGCGCTCCAGCAACTCATCCTGTTCCAGCGGCCAGTTCTGCGCCAGTTTACCTTCGCGAATCAGCGTAAACAGCGGCACCAGCAGCGGGTCCTGCGGCTGGCGGTAATACAGGGAGCCCAGCACGCGGCAAAGGATGGAAAATTCATTCATTGTTTTATTCCGTTATTCAATTAAAGATCGGCAAATTCATCAATCGGCGCCATGCCGCGCGACTCGAGGAAATCAAGCATACGACGCGGCGTGACGTTCAGGATGCGTTCTTCCGGGAAATCCACATCCTGCAATATTTTCAGGCACTCGCTAAAATCCCCCAGCGTGAAGGCCGTGTGCGAATCAGAGCCCAGCGCCACCATGCCACCCGCATCACGCACGGCGGCAGCCACTTCGCGACAGTTGGCTTCACTGCCTTTACGCGAGTGCACGAACGAGGAGTTATTAATCTCCAGCGCCACGCGGTGTTTCGCCGCGGCCTGCGCCACGGCCTGAATATCAATCGGGTATTTCGGATTGCCCGGATGGCTGATGATGTGCACATTGCCGCTGGCAATAGTGGCAATCATCGCCGCGGTATTGGTCTCTTTATCCTGCGGCGGGAAAACCGGCTCATGGAAGCCGGCAAGGATCAGATCTAAGGAGGTCAGCATCGGGCCGGTACAGTCAATTTCACCGTCGGTGTTTTTGATGTTCGCCTCAATGCCGCGCAGTATCCCAATCCCGTCCACCAGACGTGGCCAGATACGCATATTCACAAAATGCCAGTAGTGCGGCGCATCCGCCATATCCGGGCCGTGATCGGTTATCGCGAACAGCTTGATGCCCTTAAGCTTCGCCTGGGCAATATAATCATGGAGGTTGCTATACGCGTGGGTGCTGGCGACGGTGTGCATATGCAGGTCAACGGGATACATCTTTCTCTCCTCTGCGTTTTTTCCAAAGGATAGCAGTTATCAGCGGCGAATATTAGCAAAAACCCGGCGAACGCCGGGTTTCTCTCAGTAGCCGCGCTGTCGGTCGACCTGTCCGGTGACCGGGTTACCCTTCTCTATTTCACCGATCGTGTGCGAGATATAGGCCACCGCCTCGGCAGGTCGCGTCACGGCGGCAACGTGCGGAGTCATTGCCACGCGCGGGTGTCGCCACAGCGGGCTTTCCTCCGGCAGCGGCTCACGGCTGTAGACATCCAGCATGGCGCCTTTAAGCTTCCCGCTATCCAGCGCCTTCAGCAGATCCGGCTCGACCAGATGCACGCCGCGCGCCAGGTTCATCAGGTAGCTCTGGTCGTCCAGTTGGTTGAGCAGGCCTTCATTGATAATCCCCACCGTTTCCGCCGTATTGGGCAGCAGGTTAATCAGCACACGCGTGCCGTTCAGGAAGGCCGGAAGCTCATCCGTTCCGGCAAAGCTCTCAACGCCCGGATAGTCTTTACGGCTGCGGCTCCAGCAGCGCAGCGGGAAGCCCCACGGCGCGAGCGCTTCAGCCACTTTCGAACCCAGCACGCCTGCGCCGAGGATACCAACGGTAAACGCTTCGCGCGGATATTCAGGCAGCGGCTCCCAGCGGGATTGCTGCTTAAGCGCCTGATAGTCATCAAAGCGGCGGAACCAGTGCAGCACCTGGCTGACGGCATATTCCTGCATTTGCTGGCCCATACCGGTATCTTCCAGGCGGAACAGAGGAATATCTTCCGGCAACATTTCAGGGTGTGCTTTCAGCTTGCTCAGAATGGAATCCACGCCGGCTCCGAGCGCGAACACGGCCTTTAGCTTACGGCCCTGGAGCATTTCTACCGGCGGATGCCAGACCAGCGCGTAGTCAGCATGTTCGTTATCGCCCCGCTTCCACTCACGAACGCGAGCGCCCGGCAGTGCCGCAGAAAGTGCCTTAATCCAGTAAGCCGTATCAAAAGTGGGGTGATAGAAGAGTATATCCATAGTCAATCCTGCCTTTTATTGCGCTGATTTATTTTGCTTTTTAACTGGACGGTCAGCATAGCAAATTTATTGCGTGATCGTGTTGTTGATAAAAAAGACGCTTTCAGCACATTTAAGAATCATGTTGCCTGAAGTTTGTCTAAACGCGCTAAATTACTGAAAAAGTGGGTTGACGGCAGTTCGGCTTTTCCTTACATTAGCGCCCGTCCCAGCAACAACGGGATGACAATATGGTGAGGTGTCCGAGTGGCTGAAGGAGCACGCCTGGAAAGTGTGTATACGGCAACGTATCGGGGGTTCGAATCCCCCCCTCACCGCCATATTTTAAGAAGAGCTCGCATGAAAATGCGGGCTTTTTTTTCGCATGTTGCACGCCTGCGGGGGGATGAGAACCCCCGAGCGGGGTTCGACAACTGGCGCAGCCAGTTGGACAGACTGTGAGCAAAGCGAACAGGCTGCCCGCAGGGCGAGCGAAGCGAGTCAATCCCCCCCGGTGCTATATTCAGCTCGGTGCAGCCTGAGCGCCTCACCCTAACCCTCTCCCCAAAAGGGCGAGGGGATCGTTACTCCTCCACCATCCGCGCATACTCTTCAGTAAGAAAATCCACCAGCGTTCTGACGGACGGCAGCAAACCTCGCCTGGAAGGATAAACAGCGTGAATCACTTCCCGTCGGGGTTCCCATGCGTCCAGCACCCTTACCAGTTCCCCGGATGCCAGCTGATCCTTGACCATCAAAATCGGCAGCTGCACCACGCCCACCCCCGCCATCGCCGCTTCACGCAGCGCCAGCATGTCGGTGGTAATAAAGCGCGGCGTGTAATGAATCGCGGCTTTCGCTCCCTCCGGCCCGCTCAGCTCCCATCTGTGCAGCTGCTTTCCCACCCCCATGCTCAAACCCGGCCACTCGCTCAGCTCAGAGGGCACGGCAGGGTGACCCATCCGCTCAATCAGCGCAGGGCTCGCCACCAGGCAGTGTCCCCTGTCTGCCAGCACTCTTAACACCAGGTCGCTGTCATCAAACGGACGTGGACGAACGCGGATCGCCACGTCGATGCCCTCACCCACCAGATCAACCCGTCGGTTGGTGGCCTCAAGCTGAAGATTGATCCCCGGATAGCGCGCCATAAACCGCGCCAGCATGGGACCAACGTGCACGTGCAGCAAGGTGACCGGACAGGTGATCCTGACCACGCCGCGTGGCTCGGCCTGCAACGCCGCCACCGCCTCTTCCGCAGCTTCGGCCTCTACCAGCATGGCTTTACAGTGCTGATAGAACGTCAGCCCCACTTCCGTCACCGTAAACTGCCGGGTGGTGCGCTGGATCAACCGCACGCCAAGGCGCTCTTCCAGCTGGGCAATCCGGCGGCTCAGTTTTGACTTGGGCTGATCGAGCGCCCGACCCGCCGCCGCAAATCCACCATGGTCCACCACCTTCACAAACCACGCGAAATCATTGAGATCCTGCATACGCCCTCATCGTTCCATATTCAGAACAGTGAATGTCATTTTCACTATCTACCGGGATATTAACCCTGAATATAAGCTAATTACATCAACAGAACATCAGGAGTACATCATGAAAAAAGTAACAGGCGTTTATACCGCACCTCGTCCGCACTGGGTCGGTGACGGTTTCCCGGTTCGTTCAATGTTTTCTTACCAGACGCACGGCGAGCCGCTGAGCCCGTTTCTGCTGCTGGACTATGCCGGACCGTACACCTTCCCGGCGGACGGCGCGAAACGCGGCGTGGGCGAGCATCCTCATCGCGGCTTTGAAACGGTGACCATCGTTTACGCCGGCGAAGTGGAGCATCGCGACTCCACCGGCAGAGGCGGCGTTATTGGCCCCGGCGACGTGCAGTGGATGACGGCGGGCGCAGGCATCCTGCACGAGGAGTTCCACTCCAGCGCCTTCGCGCAGAAAGGCGGTGAACTAAAAATGATGCAGCTGTGGGTCAACCTGCCCGCCAAAGACAAAATGGCGACGCCCGGCTACCAGAGTATCACCAAAGCGGATATCCCGGTGGTCACGCTGCCGGATAACAGCGGCACGCTGCGGGTCATCGCCGGTCGCCTTGAGGACGTGACGGGCCCGGCCCATACCTTCTCACCGCTGAACGTCTGGGACATCGCGCTTAACCAGGGCAGCCATCTGACGCTCAACCAGCCCGAAGGCTGGAGCACGGCGCTGGTGGTACTTGAGGGCAGCGTAACGGTGAACGGCACCACGCCAGCGGGTGAAGCGCAGCTGGTTGTGCTAAGTCAGAGCGGTGAAAAGCTGCATCTGGAAGCGAACAGCGACGCGAAATTGCTGCTGATGGCCGGTGAGCCGCTGAATGAACCGATTGTGGGCTACGGCCCGTTTGTGATGAACAGTAAAACCGAGATCGCGGAAGCCATTCGTGATTTCAACTCCGGCCGCTTTGGCCAGATCTGAACGTAATTAAGGAGCGCAATATGTCCACCCCTGCAAACTTCAACGGTGCACGTCCCGTCATTGACGTAAATGATGCCGTCATGCTGCTTATCGACCACCAGAGCGGGCTGTTCCAGACCGTCGGCGACATGCCCATGCCGGAGCTGCGCGCCCGTGCGGCGGCGCTGGCAAAGATCGCCACGCTGGCGAAGATCCCGGTGATCACCACCGCCTCCGTTCCACAGGGACCGAACGGCCCGCTTATCCCGGAGATCCACGCCAACGCGCCGCATGCGCAGTATGTGGCCCGCAAAGGTGAGATCAACGCCTGGGATAACCCGGAATTCGTGGCGGCGGTAAAAGCTACCGGTCGCAAGACGTTAATTATTGCAGGCACGATCACCAGCGTCTGCATGGCCTTCCCGTCCATCAGCGCGGTGGCGGACGGATATAAAGTGTTTGCGGTGATTGATGCCTCCGGCACCTACAGCAAAATGGCGCAGGAGATCACCCTGGCCCGCGTGGTCCAGGCAGGCGTGGTGCCGATGGATACCGCCGCTGTGGCCTCTGAGATCCAGCGAACCTGGAACCGTGAAGATGCGGCTGAATGGGCTGAGGTATACACCCACATCTTCCCGGCCTACCAGCTGCTGATCGAAAGCTACGGCAAAGCGCAGGAGGTGGTGAAAAACAGCGAAGTGCTCGATTCGCAGCGTTAATCCTGCGCTGTACGACATAAGCTGATTAAGGCTTAACCGAACAAGCACGAATTCAGAAAATCTGCTTGACCGCTTTCGCGCAACTCCCTATAGTAGCGCCCCGTTGCCCCCCAAGCGGTCAGGCAGCAAAACAATATGGTGAGGTGTCCGAGTGGCTGAAGGAGCACGCCTGGAAAGTGTGTATACGGCAACGTATCGGGGGTTCGAATCCCCCCCTCACCGCCATATTTGAGATGAGAGCTCGTACGAAAGTACGGGCTTTTTTCTTTTATATTCTCCGTAAGGGGGGATGAGAACCCCCGACCGGGGTTCGACAACTGGCGCAGCCAGTTGGACAGACTGAGAGCGAAGCGAACAGGCTGCCCGCAGGGCGAGCGAAGCGAGTCAATCCCCCCCGGTGCTATATTCAGCTCGGTGCGGCCTGAGACCCTCACCCTAACCCTCTCCCCAGGGGAGAGGGAATAAATTGCACATAAAACAAAGCCCGGTTTCCCGGGCCTTGAACACAACAGCAAACTCAGTAATACGCTTGCAGCGTGCGCTGACAGAGTGCCGAGCGCACGCAGTCCTCTTTGGTGAAGCGTACCACCCCAATCATCTCATCTTCCTCAAAACGTGACATGGCGTCGCTGAGGCCGGACTTCACGCCCGACGGCAGGTCACACTGGGTAATATCGCCGTTAACGATAACCGTCACGTTCTCCCCGAGGCGCGTTAAAAACATCTTCATTTGCGCAGCGGTCACGTTCTGAGCCTCGTCGAGAATAACGACCGCATTTTCAAATGTACGTCCGCGCATATAGGCGAACGGCGCGATTTCCACCTTGCCAATCTCTGGTCGCAGGCAGTACTGCATAAAGGATGCACCCAGTCGCTTCACCAGCACGTCATAGACGGGCCTGAAGTACGGAGCAAACTTCTCCGAAATATCGCCGGGCAGGAAGCCGAGATCTTCATCAGCTTGCAGTACAGGACGGGTAACAATAATGCGCTCCACGTCCTTATGGATCAGCGCTTCCGCTGCTTTGGCTGCACTGATCCAGGTTTTCCCGCATCCGGCTTCACCGGTTGCAAAGATGAGCTGTTTACTCTCGATAGCATTCAGGTAGTGCGCCTGAGCCTCATTGCGCGCCACAATTGGAGAATTATCACGGCTGTCTCTGGCCATGCCAATTGCTTCTACGCCACTCATCTGCACAAGCGAGGTGACCGATTCTTCTTCACGTTGTTTATGGCTACGTGAGTCCCGTCTCAGCACACGTTTTGCTTCGCGACGAGCTTTGATCACTGCTTTTTGTCTTCCCATGGATAGCACCTTGAGTTGTTGGTATTCATCACACGCGCCAGCTTCGGCACGATTATGCGCACGAACATCAGAGGGTTGGCTTCCTTGTAAGCCATTGCTTGCTTTATCAGATGACGATACAGAACGGCTACGCGCACCGGTCTGCACGTCGGTCGAATCAGATTCTTGAGGTGTGGGGGAGAATTTAGTGGTGAGGAGATCGCTGCCGGAGTCTGAGCCTCCGCGCCGGGTGCTGCGGTTGTTATGTTTACCTTGTCCAGTACAGGACGCAACCATTCGCGATCTCCATAGTGATTCAGCATCACTGCCGGGAACTACCGCTGTCTTATCTTAAGTACATCAGGAGTTATCATAAATGCAACATTTATTTTACCTGGATGCAACTTTTAAGACTGTTCCTGCAGCGGAATCAGTCTTATATATGAATATTACAGAAATATAACAATAAGATAGTCATATGAAAAAATAATGTCCCCGCGAACTATCGCAGGGACAATTATCAGGCTTCCATCAGACCTTGTGCGAGATACGCGCCAGCATCGCGCGCGCCGGGCAGGGCAAAGAAATAGCCGCCGCCGATGGGCTTAATGTACTCTTCCAGCGCTTCGCCGTTTAACCGCTTCTGCACGGTCAGGAAGCCTTTCTCCAGATCGTGCTGATAGCAGACGAACAGTAGCCCCATATCAAGCTGGCCGGAATTGGTCACGCCCAGCGAATAGCTGTAGCCACGGCGCATCATCAGGCTGGACTGCGTCTCTTTGGTGCGCGGGTTGGCAAGGCGAATATGGCTGTCGAGCGCGATAACGTTGCCATCCGGGTCGTTCGCGTAGTCCGGCACATCATGCTCGTGCTTCATGCCCAGCGGCGCCCCGCTCTGCTTGTCGCGGCCAAAAATCGTCTGCTGCTCTTTCAACGGCGTGCGGTCCCAGAACTCCACGTGGAACTGAATAATGCGCACAGCCTGGTAGCTGCCGCCCACCGCCCATGCGGGTTCCCCCTGATCTGCCGTCACCCACACCACGTCTTTCATCAGCGCCGCATCGCTGCTGTCCGGGTTGGCCGTGCCGTCCTTAAAGCCCAGCAGGTTAACCGGCGTCTCTTTGCCTTTGCTGCGGGCGGCGTGGTCAGAGATAAACCCTTCCCGCTTCCAGCGCACGCTCAGCAGATCCGGCGTGTGCTTGATGATATCGCGCAGGGCGTGGATCACCGTGTCCTGGGTATTGGCACAAATCTGCAGGAGCAGATCGCCGTGGCACAGCGCCGCGTCGAGGGAGTCATTCGGGAAGCGCGTCATCTTCTGCAGCGCGTTCGGCTTCTGTTTTGCCAGGCCGTAGCGGCCGTCAAACAGCGACTCCCCTACCGACACGGTAATGGTCAGGTTATCCGGCGCGATAAACGCCCCGAGGATACCGGAATCCATCGGCGGCAGGCGCGGGTTCGGCGTATCCGGTGCCGGCCCGCCCGCGGTAAGAAACGCGATGCGCGCCGTCAGCAGGCGGAACAGACGCTCCAGATCCGCCTTATCGCTGGCCAGCGAATCAAAGGCCACCAGCATCATGGAAGCCTGCTGCGGCGTGAGAATACCCGCCTGGTGCGCGCCATAAAACGGCTGGGTCTCCATGCGGGCATCCGGCGAGAGCGTACCGGGCGCGCTCTGCGGTTTCGCCGCATGCGCCACCGGGCAACCTCCCGCCAGGGCAAACGCGCCGCCCAGCGCCCCTACCCCTTTTAACAAACGACGTCGGGAAGGTTCCGCCACGTCGAATTCTTCGTGCTTGTTCATCGTGCTTAGTCCAGACCCAGTACGCCGCGCAGCAGGGAGAGATCTTCCGCCAGCGTCGTAATCGGGCCTTTCAGCGCGTTACGGTCGGCGTCGGTCAGCTTGTCGTAGGTTTCGAACCCGTCTTTGGTACGGTACTTCGCCAGGATGGTATCGACCTTTTTGAAGTTGGCATCCACTTTCGCCAGCAGTTCGCCGTTCTCTTTCTGAAGCTGAGGACGCAGCAGCTCGACAATCTTCTGCGCACCGTCGACGTTGGCCTGGAAGTCCCACAGGTCGGTGTGGCTGTAGCGATCTTCTTCACCGCTGATTTTGCTCGCGGCCACTTCTTCAATCAGACCGGCCGCGCCGCCCACCACCTTCGACGGCGGGAAGGCCAGCTCGCTGATGCGCTTTTGCAGCTCCAGCACGTCGGTGTTCAGCTGCCCGGCGTATTTCTCCATTCCTTTGGTGGAGTTATCGCCAAACAGGGCTTTTTCCAGACGGTGGAAGCCGGTGAATTTCGGATCGGCGGCCTTCTGCTCGTAGTCATCTTCGCGGGCATCAATGCTGCCGTCGAGGTCAGAGAACAGCTCGGCAATCGGCTCGATGCGCTCGTAGTGCTGACGGGTTGGCGCGTACAGGGATTTCGCTTTTTCGATATCGCCCGCTTTCACGGCGTCGGTGAAGGCTTTGGTACCCGTGACCAGGTCCGCCGTCTCTTTGGTGACGTAGGCTTTATAGGCGGTGATAGCGTCGCCCAGGCTCAGCAGGGCCGTGCCTTTGGCCGCGTCCGCCGTCGCTGCACCTTTGACGATCAGCTTGCCTTTAGGGTTGGTCAGCAGGCCGCAGGTCATGTCGTATTCACCCGGCTGCAGGTTGGCGGTCATCTTCTGGCTGAAGCCCGGCGCGATGTTCTCGCGCTCTTCCACCACCATCACGCCTTTGAGGATCTCCCACTCCAGCGCCTTCTGGCTGTGGTTCTGAATGATAAACTGGGTTTTACCGCTGTTAACCGTGATGGTCATCGGCTCGCACTGCTTATCGTTAACGGTGACTTTTACCTGCGGAATATCCGCAGCCTGCGCAGCGAATGCAGAAGCGAACAGCGCGGCAATGCCTGCGCACAATGCACTACGACGAAACTGAATTGCCATGACTCTTCCCTTAAAAAGTATGTTGTAACTAAAACAATAATTACGGCGCAACGCGCGACGCCTGCGAACCGGTACGCGGCGGCATCGCGAACAGCACCAGCGCCGGAACCAGATAGATAAAGTACATCGCCACTTCGCTGACGCTCGGCGTTTCCTGGTAGCCGAAGATGCCTTCGAGCAGGGTGCCGGTCAGTGAATGGGTGGAGAGAACGTTGCTAAGATCGAACGCCACGTCCTGGAAGTGGTTCCACAGGCCCGCCTCGTGGAAGGCGCGGATCGCCCCTGCCGCCAGCCCCGCGGCCACCAGCAGAATGAACAGGCTGGTCCACTTAAAGAAGGCGCCCAGGTTGAGGCGAATGCCGCCCCAGTAGAGCAGAAAGCCCAGCACCACCGCCGTTGCCAGACCGAGCATAGCGCCCAGCGGCGGCCAGATGCCCACGTCCTGCTGGAATGCCGCCAGCAGGAAGAAAACCGATTCCAGACCCTCGCGCGCCACGGCGAAAAAGACCATCATGATCAGCGCCCAGCCGTGGTGATTCCCCTTCTGCAGGGCGTTATCCACCGCCTGCTCCAGCTGCACCTTCACGTTGCGGGAAACTTTGCGCATCCAGAAGACCATCCACGTCAGGATGAACACCGCAATCACGGCGACGATACCTTCAAACAGCTCCTGCTCTTTCTGCGGGAATTCGCCGGTGGTTTCATTGATGAGGATACCTAAGCCCAGGCAGAGCGCCGCGGCAAGGAATACGCCAACCCACATCACGCCAATCCAGCGCCCACGCTGGGTGCGCTTGAGATAGCTGGCGATAAGGCTGACAATCAGGGCCGCTTCAAGGCCTTCACGTAACATAATGAGAAATGGAACAAACATGCCGACACCTTAAATGTTTATCGCGGTCAACTGATGCAAAGAAAGGTAAATTCTTGTGATAGTGATTATCATTACGGCGGAAGGAAACACAAGCGAAATGTGTGGTGATTTGATGACGAGTTGTAAACTCAAAGCCTGTTAATAGTTGCCACCGTTACCGTTAAGTTTATAAGTTATAATTAAAATGCCCATTTACGGTTAACCAGTGCTGTGGCTAAATATCCGCCTCAAAAACCAACCGAAAATATTCCATGTTTAAGATTGTCCATTTCCTGCTGGCGCTGGTGATTATTCTTGCGCTTGCCTGGCTGGTGAGTTTCGACCGCCGAAAAATTCGCATTCGTTATGTTTTACAGCTGATTGTTATTGAAATTGCCCTGGCGTTCTTTTTCCTGCACGCCGAAAGCGGGCTATTCCTGATTAAATACGTTTCCGGCTTCTTTGAGTCACTGCTGAAATTTGCCTCGGAAGGGACGAATTTCGTCTTTGGCGGAATGGGAGAAAAAGGGCTGGCGTTTATTTTCCTCGGCGTGCTGTGTCCGATTATTTTTATTTCCGCACTGATTGGTATTCTCCAGCACTGGCGGATCCTGCCGATTTTTATTCGAATCATCGGGACGCTGCTGTCAAAGCTGAACGGCATGGGCAAGCTGGAATCGTTCAACGCGGTGAGCTCGCTGATCCTCGGCCAGTCGGAAAACTTCATTGCCTATAAAGGCGTGCTGGGGGATCTCTCCTCGCGTCGTCTGTTCACCATGGCGGCCACGGCCATGTCGACGGTCTCCCTGTCGATTGTCGGTGCCTATATGACCATGCTCGACGCCAAATTTGTCGTTGCCGCGCTGATCCTGAACATGTTCAGCACCTTTATTATTCTCTCGGTCATTAACCCGGTGCGTCCGGAAGCCGAACCGGATATCAAGCTGGAAAAACTGCACGAATCCCAGAGCTTCTTTGAAATGCTGGGCGAGTATATTCTGGCCGGTTTTAAGGTGGCGATGATTATTCTGGCGATGCTGATTGGCTTTATCGCCCTCATCAGCGCCGTTAACGCCCTCTTCTCCAGCGTATTCGGCATGAGCTTCCAGCAGATCCTGGGCTATGTGTTTTATCCGCTGGCGTGGCTTATCGGGATTCCGCTGAGCGATGCGTTAAACGCGGGCAGCATTATGGCAACCAAGCTGGTGGCGAATGAATTTGTGGCGATGATTGAGCTGCAAAAAATTGCTCATGAAATGTCACCGCGCGGGTTGGGTATTTTGTCCGTCTTCCTCGTCTCGTTCGCTAACTTCGCCTCCATCGGCATCGTCGCCGGGGCAATTAAGGGGCTTAACGAGCAGCAGGGCAACGTGGTGTCGCGGTTTGGTCTGCGCCTGGTATACGGTGCGACGCTGGTGAGCCTGCTGTCGGCGAGCTTTGCGGGATTAGTGCTGTAAATAGCTTTGCTACAAAACAACAACGGCGGGTTATCCCGCCGTTTTTTATTAAAACTGTACGCACACCGGCTGGTCGACCCGCATCACCGATTCCTGCGCGAAACGAGACTTATAAATCCCGCGCAATGCTTCGATGTTCTTCTCGCTCTGCGCATCTTTACCGTGGATCAGCATTAACGCTTTGCTGGATTCACGCGCCACTTTCCCGTCGTTGCCCAGCCACTGCCCGCGCGCATCAAACACCGTTAAGCCATCGCGAAAACGCGGCGTCACGTCCTGGTCAACAAACTGCTGCCACTCGCTGCCGGTAATCTGCGCCCCTGCCGGGCGATTCAAGCCAAAATAGAGCGTGGTCTGCTGCATCTGGTTATCCGCTTTGCAGGTCTCCACCGCCGCACGCTGCGAGGGTGCGTTACAACCCGCCAGCATCAATAATGCCACCGCCATTAACCCTGTTTTGATTGTCATATGTCGCTATCCTCATTGTTATAAGCACATGGATATCACAGGAAAATACGGATTTTGGCAAGAAAAAAGCCGGGTGGCGCTTGCGCTTACCCGGCCTACGGTACTGCGTGAGAAAATTATTCTGCCTGAAGCTTAGTCGGCGGCGCAGTGTGGTAGTGCGCATCCGCTTCCGCAAAGCGCTTCTGCATAGAGGCAGACGGCGCTTTACCCAGCAGGCTGAACACCACAATACCGATGCTGCCGAAGATGAAGCCCGGAATGATTTCGTACAGGCCCAGCCACGCGAACTGCTTCCAGACGATGACGGTCACCGCACCGATGATCATCCCCGCCAGCGCGCCGTTGCGGGTCATGCGTGACCACATGACGGAGAACAGCACCACCGGCCCAAACGCGGCACCGAAGCCCGCCCACGCGTAGCTCACGAGACCCAGCACGCGGTTTTCCGGGTTGGCTGCCAGCGCAATGGCTACCAGCGCCACCACCAGCACCATAAAGCGCCCTACCCACACCAGCTCTTTCTGGCTCGCATTTTTACGCAGGAAGGCCTTGTAGAGGTCTTCGGTGATTGCACTGGAGCAAACCAGCAGCTGACAGCTCAGGGTGGACATCACCGCCGCCAGGATCGCGGAGAGCAAAATACCGGCAATCCACGGGTTAAACAGAATCTGCGCCAGCTCGATGAACACGCGCTCGGCGTTCTGGTTCACCGCGCCCGCCTGCGCCGGGTTATTGCTGAAGTAGGCGATACCGAAGAAGCCGACCGCACACGCGCCCGCCAGACACAGGATCATCCACGTCATGCTGATGCGACGCGCGTGAACGATGGTGTGATGAGAATCCGCCGCCATAAAGCGCGCCAGAATGTGCGGCTGACCGAAGTAGCCCAGGCCCCAGCCCATAAGGGAGACGATGGCAACGAAATTCAGCCCTTTCAGCATGTCGACGTTTTCGATGCTCTTCTGCTTGATCACTTCCAGTGAATCGCCAAAGCCGCCAACGGTGAAAATCACAATCACCGGGGTCAGGATCAGGGCGAAGATCATCAGGCTCGCCTGCACGGTGTCGGTCCAGCTTACTGCCAGGAACCCGCCCACGAAGGTATAGAGGATGGTTGCCGCGGCACCGGCCCACAGGGCGGTTTCATAGCTCATGCCGAAGGTGCTTTCGAACAGTCGCGCACCCGCCACGATGCCGGAGGCGCAGTAGATGGTGAAGAACAGCAGGATCACCACCGCGGAGATAATGCGCAGAATGCGGCTGTTATCTTCAAAGCGTCCGGTGAAGTAATCTGGCAGCGTCAGGGCGTTGTTGTTGGCTTCGGTATGCACGCGCAGACGGCCTGCCACCAGCTTCCAGTTGATCCATGCGCCGACGGTCAGGCCGATGGCGATCCAGCTTTCGGAAATACCAGAGATGAAAATCGCGCCCGGCAGCCCCATCAGCAGCCAACCGCTCATGTCGGATGCGCCCGCAGAGAGCGCGGTGACCATTGGGCCTAAGCTACGCCCGCCAAGGATGTAGTCGTCAAAGTTTTTAGTGGAACGCCATGCCAAAAACCCTATCAGGATCATGCCAAAAATATAAACGAGAAATGTCACCAGCATCGGTGTGCTAATAGCCATTCAAATTCTCCAAAATGTCGAGCGACAACCGTCCGGGTTGCCTTGTTATGTCATCACCGGAACGTAGTGATGTGTGTATGTGTTTCCGTTGGGCGCGCTATCCTGCCGTATACGCTTCCCACTGACAAACGATTTAACACTGCATTTACATGAATTTCATCCCTGGTTTTATACGTCTTTCCTATAGGTTGCACTCGCTCACATTTATACGGGTTGCACCTTTTAAAAGTGTTAAGCACCGCATAAAAACAGGCTTCGCATGCAGAAGCCAGCGCTTTTTTCCAGCTAACTATTCGTTAACAATCCATTCATTTTCCAGCTTGCAAACCAGGTCACATTTAACACGGTTGCACAAAGTTGCAACATGGTGGATATTTCACGCTATCAACAGAACGCTATTACAGAACAACAGGAGTCTTGGCATGGGGATGACCACCATGGGGGTTAAGCTGGATGACGCGACCCGCGAACGGATTAAGACCGCAGCAACCCGCATTGATCGCACACCGCACTGGTTAATCAAGCAGGCGATTTTTAACTATCTGGAAAGGCTGGAAAGCGAAGACGGCCTGCCGGAGCTGCCTGCCCTGCTGGCGGGCGCAGCGAACGAAAGCGAAGACGCCGCGACGGCGGTGGAAGAGAACCACCAGCCGTTCCTCGAATTTGCCGAGCAGATCCTGCCGCAGTCCGTCAGCCGCGCCGCCATTACCGGGGCTTACCGCCGCGCCGAAACCGACGCCGTGCCGATGCTGCTGGAGCAGGCCCGCCTGCCGGAAGCCATTGCCGCCCAGGCGCACAGCCTGGCGTATCAGTTAGCCGACAAGCTGCGCAACCAGAAAACCGCCACCGGCCGCGCCGGGATGGTGCAGGGCCTGTTGCAGGAGTTCTCCCTCTCCTCACAGGAAGGCGTGGCGCTGATGTGCCTGGCGGAAGCGCTGCTGCGTATTCCGGATAAAGCTACCCGCGACGCGCTGATCCGCGACAAGATCAGCAACGGCAACTGGCACTCCCACATTGGCCGCAGCCCGTCGCTGTTCGTCAACGCCGCCACCTGGGGTCTGCTGTTTACCGGCAAGCTGGTCTCCACCCATAACGAAGCCAACCTGTCACGCTCTCTGAACCGCATTATCGGCAAGAGCGGCGAGCCGCTGATCCGCAAGGGCGTGGACATGGCGATGCGCCTGATGGGCGAGCAATTCGTCACCGGGGAAACCATTGCCGAAGCGCTGGCGAATGCCCGCAAGCTGGAAGACAAAGGTTTCCGCTACTCCTATGACATGCTGGGCGAAGCGGCGCTCACCGCCGCCGACGCGCAGGCCTACATGGTCTCTTACCAGCAGGCGATCCACGCCATCGGTAAAGCGTCCAACGGTCGCGGTATTTATGAAGGCCCGGGCATCTCTATTAAGCTCTCTGCCCTGCACCCGCGCTACAGCCGCGCGCAGTACGACCGGGTGATGGAAGAGCTCTATCCGCGCCTGAAGTCCCTGACCCTGCTGGCGCGCCAGTATGACATCGGCATTAATATCGACGCCGAAGAGGCTGACCGTCTGGAGATCTCCCTCGATCTGCTGGAAAAATTGTGCTTCGAGCCGGAACTGGCAGGCTGGAACGGGATTGGTTTCGTCATCCAGGCCTACCAGAAACGCTGTCCGTTCGTCATTGATTACCTGATTGACCTGGCCAGCCGCAGCCGTCGCCGCCTGATGATCCGCCTGGTGAAAGGCGCCTACTGGGACAGCGAAATCAAACGCGCCCAGATGGAAGGTCTGGAAGGCTATCCGGTCTATACCCGCAAGGTCTACACCGACGTCTCTTACCTCGCGTGCGCGAAAAAACTGCTCGGCGTGCCGAACCTGATTTATCCGCAGTTCGCGACCCACAACGCCCATACCCTGGCGGCGATCTACAGCCTGGCCGGGCAGAACTACTATCCGGGCCAGTACGAGTTCCAGTGCCTGCACGGCATGGGCGAACCGCTGTACGAGCAGGTCACCGGTAAAGTGGCGGACGGCAAGCTGAACCGCCCGTGCCGTATCTATGCCCCGGTGGGCACCCACGAAACCCTGCTGGCGTACCTGGTGCGTCGTCTGCTGGAGAACGGGGCGAACACCTCCTTCGTTAACCGCATCGCCGACACCACCCTGCCGCTCGACGAACTGGTGGCCGATCCGGTGCAGGCCGTTGAGAAGCTGGCGGCGCAGGAAGGCCAGATTGGTCTGCCGCATCCGAAAATTGCCCTGCCGCGCGAGCTGTACGGCGCGGGCCGCGTCAACTCGGCGGGCCTGGATCTGGCGAACGAACACCGTCTGGCGTCGCTCTCCTCTGCCCTGCTCAACAGCGCATTGCAGAAATGGCAGGCCAAACCGATCCTTGAGCAGTCCGTTGAGGACGGTGAAATGCAGCCGGTGATCAACCCGGCAGAGCCGAAGGACATCGTCGGCTACGCGCGTGAAGCAACCGAAGCGGAAGTGGAACAGGCGCTGGAGAGCGCGGTGAATAACGCGCCAATCTGGTTCGCCACCCCGCCGCAGGAGCGTGCCGCCATTCTGGAACGCGCCGCGGTGCTGATGGAAGATCAAATGCAGTCGCTCATCGGCATTCTGGTGCGTGAGGCGGGGAAAACCTTCAGCAACGCCATCGCCGAAGTGCGTGAGGCGGTCGACTTCCTGCACTACTACGCCGGTCAGGTGCGCGATGATTTCGACAACGAAACGCACCGTCCGCTCGGTCCGGTGGTCTGTATCAGCCCGTGGAACTTCCCGCTGGCGATCTTCACCGGCCAGATTGCCGCCGCCCTTGCCGCAGGCAACAGCGTGCTGGCGAAACCGGCAGAGCAAACCCCGCTGATTGCCGCCCAGGGCATCAACATTCTTCTGGAAGCAGGCGTTCCGGCGGGCGTGGTGCAACTGCTGCCAGGGCGCGGTGAAACGGTGGGCGCCAAACTCACCTCCGATAACCGCGTGCGCGGCGTGATGTTTACCGGTTCGACCGAAGTGGCCTCCCTGCTGCAACGCAACATCGCCACCCGTCTGGATGCGCAGGGTCGTCCTACCCCGCTTATCGCCGAAACTGGCGGCATGAACGCCATGATTGTTGACTCCTCCGCGCTCACCGAGCAGGTGGTGGTTGACGTGCTGGCCTCCGCCTTCGATAGCGCTGGTCAGCGCTGCTCCGCCCTGCGCGTGCTGTGCTTACAGGATGACGTGGCTGACCACACGCTGAAGATGCTGCGCGGCGCGATGGCGGAATGCCGCATGGGCAACCCGGGCCGTCTCACCACCGACATCGGGCCGGTGATCGACGCGGAAGCCAAAGCCAACATTGAAAACCATATTCAGGCCATGCGCGCCAAAGGCCGTCCGGTGTTCCAGGCGGTGCGCGAGAACAGCGAAGATGCCCGCGAGTGGCAGACTGGCACCTTCGTGCCGCCTACGCTGATTGAGCTGGCAAGCTTCGACGAGCTGAAAAAAGAGGTCTTCGGCCCGGTGCTGCACGTGGTGCGTTACAACCGTAACAACCTCAACGCGCTTATCGACCAGATCAACGCCTCCGGCTACGGCCTGACGCTCGGCGTGCATACCCGAATCGACGAGACCATTGCGCAGGTCACCGGCACGGCCAAAGTCGGCAACCTGTACGTCAACCGCAACATGGTTGGCGCGGTCGTGGGCGTGCAGCCGTTCGGCGGCGAAGGCCTCTCCGGTACGGGTCCGAAAGCGGGCGGCCCGCTCTACCTGTACCGGCTGCTGGCGAACCGTCCTGAGAACGCACTGGGAGTCACCCTGGCGCGTCAGGATGCGGAGTATCCGGTGGATGCGCAGCTGAAAACCGTGCTGACGCAACCGCTGGAGGCGCTGATCGCCTGGGCGGAAAAACGTCCTGAGCTGCGTGCGGTTGCCCAGCAGTACGGCGAGCTGGCGCAGGCCGGTACCCAGCGTTTGCTGCCGGGGCCAACCGGCGAGCGCAACACCTGGACGCTGATGCCGCGCGAGCGCGTACTGTGCGTGGCGGATAACGAGCAGGACGCGCTGGTACAGCTAGCCGCGGCGATGGCCACCGGGTGTGAAGTGCTGTGGCCGGACGATGCGCTGCATCGCGATCTCGCCAAACAGCTGCCGAAAGCGGTCTCGGCCCGTATTCACTTCGCGAAAGCCGATGCCCTGCTGACCCAGCCGTTTGACGCGGTGATCTACCACGGTGATTCCGACCAGCTGCGCGAGCTGTGCGAGCAGGTGGCGGCCCGCAGCGGGGCGATTGTTTCCGTGCAGGGCTTCGCCCGCGGGGAAACCAACCTGCTGCTGGAGCGTCTGTACGTGGAGCGCTCGCTCAGCGTCAACACCGCAGCGGCGGGCGGTAACGCCAGCCTGATGACAATCGGCTAACGCTGTGCTAATAAGGCTCCGGAGACGGAGCCTTATTTTATTGGGGAGTATATGAAACGATATCTTATCGCCGGTGCGGCATTGCTGCTCAGCACCAGCGCGCTGGCCAACGAGTGCGACAACGCCACTACGCAGCTTGAACTGAACACCTGTAGCGCGCAGCAGTACCAGGCAGCCGATAAAAAACTCAACCAGACCTACCAGGCCGCCATCAAACGCGCGGCGGCCCCCCAGCGCGACCTGCTGAAAAAAGCGCAACAGGCGTGGATTACCCTACGCGACGCGGACTGCGCGTTTATCGGTTCGGGGACGGAAGGCGGGAGCGTCCAGCCAATGATTGTTAACCAGTGCCTGGCGGAAAAAACCGTGGAGCGCGAGGCGTTTCTGGCCTCGCTGATGCAGTGTGAAGAGGGCGACTTAAGCTGCCCTCTCCCGCCGGGCAATTAACGCACGCGGATCCCTTCGATAATCATCCGCTGCACGTTTTCGAGGGTGCTCTGGAAAAACGCCTCGTCCTGGAGCGTTTTACCGGTTACCGCCTCGACCTGGGCCGCAAAGTCAGCGTAGTGCTGGGTAGCGGCCCAGATCATAAAGATCAGGTGCTGCGGGTCGACCGGTGCCAGCTTTCCGCTGGCAACCCATCCGGCGATAATCGCCGACTTATCGTCCACCAGCTGCTTTAAATCCCCCGTCAGCTCCGCCTGTAGCAGCGGCGCGCCCTGCAGCATCTCAAGACAAAACAGCCTTGACGCCTGCGGGTAATCGCGCGACACCTCGAGCTTCAGGCGAATGTACTCCTCGATAGCCACCAGCGGGGCCAGCTCTTCGCGAAATGCCTTGAGCGGCGCCAGCCAGATATCGAGGATCTGCTGCATCACCGCCACATACAGCGCCTCTTTCGACGGGTAATAGTAGAGCAGATTGGTTTTAGACACCCCGGACTGCTCCGCCACCTGCTCCAGGCGCGTGCCGTGAATGCCAAACTGTGAAAAGGTCTCCAGCGCGGCGCTGAGGATCGCCTGCTTTTTGGCGCTCACCGCCTGCGAACGTTTTCCGGGTGTTTTCACTGCGCCTTGTGTCATTTCCGCTCTCCATTTTCTTTCCTGCGCTCAGCATAGCAAAACCCCCGCCTCGCCACGACCTTCTGCACTCCCATCGCGCATGAGTGCCTGTTTTCTGTGCAATGTTTTTGACCATTTAGTCCACATTTAGCGGCATCAATCCTCCAACCTTTGATTAACACATTAATAACACAAGCGTTTTCAAAACTGGCATTGCCTTTGCAAAACCTCCGTTACACCTGCGACGTAATGAAGAGAGGTTCGTGATGAAAATTGGCGTATTTGTACCCATCGGCAACAACGGCTGGCTTATCTCGACCACTGCACCGCAGTACATGCCGACCTTTGAGCTGAACAAAGCCATCGTGCAGAAAGCGGAGCACTACCATTTCGACTTTGCGCTTTCGATGATCAAGCTGCGCGGCTTTGGCGGCAAAACGGAATTCTGGGATCACAACCTGGAGTCCTTCACACTGATGGCCGGGCTGGCAGCGGTTACCTCGCGGATCCAGATCTACGCCACCGCGGCCACCCTCACCCTTCCGCCCGCGATCGTGGCACGCATGGCCTCCACCATCGACTCCATCTCCGGCGGGCGCTTTGGCGTTAACCTGGTCACCGGCTGGCAAAAACCGGAGTACGAGCAGATGGGACTCTGGCCGGGCGACGATTACTTCTCCCGTCGCTACGACTACCTGACCGAATACGTACAGGTGCTGCGCGACCTGTGGGGCACCGGCAAAAGCGACTTCAAAGGCGATTTCTTTACCATGAACGACTGCCGCGTCAGCCCGCAGCCGTCGGTGCCGATGAAGGTGATTTGCGCCGGGCAGAGCGACGCGGGCATGGAATTCTCCGCGAAATACGCCGACTTTAACTTCTGTTTCGGCAAAGGCGTTAACACCCCTGCCGCCTTTGCCCCGACCGCGGCACGCATGAAGGAGGCCGCCGACAAAACCGGGCGCGACGTGGGCTCGTACGTGCTGTTCATGGTCATTGCCGACGAAACCGACGACGCCGCACGCGCCAAATGGGAACGGTATAAGGACGGCGCTGACGACGAAGCCCTGAGCTGGCTTACCGAGCAGAGCCAGAAGGATACCCGTTCCGGCGCAGACACCAACGTGCGTCAGATGGCCGACCCAACCTCCGCCGTCAATATCAACATGGGCACGCTGGTTGGCTCGTACGCCAGCGTTGCCAGGATGCTCGACGAAGTGGCAGCCGTACCCGGCGCTGAGGGCGTCCTGCTGACCTTCGATGATTTCCTCACCGGCGTGGAAACCTTCGGCGAGCGCATCCAGCCGCTGATGCAGTGCCGCGCCCACATTCCTGCCGTCACGAAGGAGGTGGCGTAATGACGACCTTAAACGCTCGCCCGGAAGCCATCACCTTTGCGCCGCAGCAGAGCGCGCTGATCGTGGTGGACATGCAAAACGCCTATGCCAGCCAGGGCGGTTATCTGGATCTGGCGGGGTTCGACGTCTCCGCCACAAGGCCGGTGATCGAGAACATCAAAACCGCCGTCGCCGCCGCGCGCGCTGCGGGCATGCTCATTATATGGTTCCAGAACGGCTGGGACGACCAGTACGTCGAGGCCGGTGGCCCCGGCTCGCCCAACTTCCACAAATCCAACGCCCTGAAAACCATGCGTAAACGGCCCGAACTGCAGGGCAAGCTGCTGGCCAAAGGCGGCTGGGATTATCAGCTGGTGGACGAGCTGGTCCCGCAGGCGGGTGATATCGTCCTGCCGAAACCGCGCTACAGCGGCTTTTTCAACACCCCGCTCGACAGCCTGCTGCGCAGCCGGGGCATTCGCCACCTGGTGTTCACCGGCATTGCCACCAACGTCTGCGTAGAGTCGACCCTGCGCGACGGCTTTTTCCTCGAGTATTTCGGCGTGGTGCTGGAAGACGCGACCCATCAGGCCGGGCCGGAATTCGCCCAAAAGGCAGCTTTGTTCAATATCGAAACCTTTTTTGGCTGGGTCAGTAACGTTGCGGATTTCTGCGACGCCCTGAATCCTCCGCTCGCCCGTATCGCCTGAGGAGACACACGATGCCGAAATCCGTAATCATCCCGCCGGGCACCAGCACGCCCATCGCCCCGTTCGTCCCCGGCACCCTCGCCGACGGCGTGGTGTATGTCTCCGGCACGCTGCCGTTTGATAAAGACAACAACGTGGTATTTATCAACGACCCAAAGGCGCAAACCCGCCACGTACTGGAGACGATCAAAACCGTGATCGAAACGGCGGGTGGCACCATGGAGGACGTGACCTTCAACAGCATCTTTATCACCGACTGGAAAAACTACGCCGCGATTAACGAAATCTACGCCGAGTTCTTCCCCGGCGATAAACCGGCGCGGTTCTGCATTCAGTGCGGGCTGGTAAAACCGGACGCGCTGGTTGAGATCGCCACCGTTGCGCACATCGCGAAGTGAGGCAGGCATGAAACTTTCCGTCTCGCCGCCGCCGTACGAGGGTGCGCCCGTGGTGGTCTTTATTTCCGGTCTCGGCGGCAGCGGCAGCTACTGGCTGCCCCAGCAGGCCGCGCTGGAGCCGGAGTATCAGGTGGTGTGCTATGACCAGCGGGGAACGGGCAATAACCCCGACACCCTGCCGGAGGGTTACAGCCTTGCGCAGATGGCAGACGAGCTCGCCCAGGCGCTGGCTGACGCAGGCATTGCGCGCTACAGCGTCGTCGGGCACGCGCTCGGCGCGCTGGTCGGCCTGCAACTGGCCCTCGACAGGCCCGACGCCCTCACCGCGCTGGTGTGCGTCAACGGCTGGCTGACCCTCAATGCCCACACCCGCCGCTGTTTTGACGTTCGCGAGCGGCTGCTGCATTCCGGCGGCGCGCAGGCGTGGGTCGAGGCGCAGCCGCTGTTTCTCTACCCGGCAGACTGGATGGCCGCCCGCGCGCCGCGTCTGGAAGCTGAAGAAGCGCTGGCGCTGGCCCATTTCCAGGGTAAAACCAACCTGCTGCGCAGGCTCAGCGCCCTGAAAAAAGCCGACTTCCGCCGCCAGTCCGCACGCATTCGCTGCCCGGTTCACATTATCTGTTCCGCCGACGACGTGCTGGTGCCGTCCGTCTGTTCCGCTGAACTGCACGCCGCCCTCCCGCACGCCCACAAAACGGTCATGCGCCAGGGCGGACATGCCTGCAACGTCACCGAGCCGGACACCTTTAACACCCTGCTGCTGAACGGGCTTGCCAGCCTGCTGCACAGCCCTGAACCCGCTTTATAAGGAGCTTTAATGAGCGAAGCCATTACCCCCGCCGCGCTGGAAACGCTGTTCACCGGTGCCCGCACCCACAACGGCTGGCTGGATATGCCGGTCAGCGACGAGACGCTGCGCGAGATGTATGACCTGATGAAATGGGGCCCAACGTCTGCCAACTGCTCACCGGCGCGCATTATCTTTGTGCGAAGCGCAGAGGGAAAAGAGAAGCTGCGCCCGGCGCTCTCCAGCGGCAACCTCGAGAAAACGCTTACCGCCCCGGTGACAGCGATTGTCGCCTGGGACGGGGAATTCTACGAGCGCCTGCCCGAGCTGTTCCCGCACGGCGATGCCAGAAGCTGGTTTACCGCAAGCCCCGCGCTGGCGGAAGAGACGGCCTTTCGCAACAGCTCAATGCAGGCCGCGTATCTGATTTTCGCCTGTCGCGCCTTGGGGCTGGACACCGGCCCGATGTCGGGCTTTGACCGACAAAAGGTCGACGAGGCCTTTTTCACCGGCACAACGCTTAAAAGCAACCTGCTGATCAACATTGGCTATGGCGATACGCGCAAACTTTACGGGCGCCTGCCGCGCCTGACCTTCGACGATGCCTGCGGACTGGCGTAAGGAGCGATCGTGATGACACCCGATAAACAAACCTTTCGCGACGCCATGGCCTGCGTTGGCGCGGCGGTCAACATCATCACCACCGACGGCCCGGCGGGGATGGCGGGCTTTACCGCCAGCGCGGTATGCAGCGTCACGGATTCCCCTCCCACCCTGCTGGTGTGCCTGAACCGCGGCGCGTCGGTCTGGCCCACGTTCAGCGAAAACCGCACCCTTTGCGTGAATACCCTGAGCGCCGGACAGGAGCCTTTATCCAATCTGTTTGGCGGCAAAACGCCGATGGCGGAACGCTTTACCGCCGCCCGCTGGCAGACGGGCGACACGGGCTGCCCGCGTCTGGAGGATGCGCTGGCCTCCTTTGACTGCCGCATCAGCCAGGTGGTCAGCGTCGGTACCCACGACATTCTGTTTTGCGACATCGTATCGATTATTCGCCACCCCGCACCGCAAGGTCTGGTGTGGTTTGACCGCAGCTACCACGCGCTTATGCGACCCGCCTGCTAAGGCGCTTTAAGGAGACAGACCATGTTCGGATTTCCCCACTGGCAGTTGAAATCGACCTCCACTGAAGCAGGCGTGGTCGCGCCGGATGAACGCCTCCCGCTCGGGCAAACCATGGTGATGGGCGTCCAGCATGCAGTCGCGATGTTTGGCGCGACGGTATTGATGCCGATGCTGATGGGGCTCGATCCCAACCTGTCTATTCTGATGTCGGGAATCGGCACCCTGCTGTTCTTTTTTGTTACCGGCGGGCGCGTGCCCAGCTACCTGGGCTCCAGCGCCGCTTTTGTCGGCGTGGTGATCGCCACTACCGGTTTTAACGGCCAGGGGATCAACCCCAACCTGAGCGTGGCCCTCGGCGGCATCATCGCCTGCGGGCTGGTCTATACCCTGATTGGTCTCGTTGTGATGAAGATCGGCACGCGCTGGATCGAACGGATGATGCCCCCCGTCGTCACCGGCGCGGTGGTGATGGCGATAGGCCTGAACCTCGCGCCGATTGCGGTGAAAAGCGTCTCCGCTTCGCCGTTTGAAAGCTGGATGGCGGTGATCACGGTGCTGTGCATCGGCCTGGTGGCAGTCTTTACGCGCGGGATGATCCAGCGTCTGCTGATCCTGGTCGGGCTGATTATCGCCTGTCTGATCTACGCCCTGCTGGCGAACGTGTTCGGCATAGGCAAGCCGGTCGATTTTACCCTGCTTCATCAGGCCGCCTGGTTCGGTCTGCCGCAGGTGACCTCGCCCACCTTTAACACGCAGGCGATGATGCTTATCGCCCCGGTGGCGGTGATCCTGGTGGCGGAAAACTTAGGGCACCTGAAGGCGGTGGCGGGAATGACCGGGCGCAGCATGGATCCGTACATGGGCCGCGCGTTCGTCGGCGACGGGCTGGCGACCATGCTCTCAGGCTCCGTGGGCGGCAGCGGCGTGACCACCTACGCGGAAAACATCGGCGTGATGGCGGTGACCAAGGTCTACTCAACGCTGGTCTTCGTGGCGGCGGCGGTAATGGCGATCCTTCTTGGTTTCTCACCGAAGTTCGGCGCGCTGATCCACACCATTCCGTCACCGGTCATCGGCGGCGCGTCGATTGTGGTGTTCGGGCTGATCGCCGTGGCCGGGGCGCGCATTTGGGTGCAGCATCGGGTTGACCTCAGCCAGAACAGCAACCTGATCATGGTGGCCGTCACGCTGGTGCTGGGCGCGGGCGATTTTGCCCTGACGCTGGGCGGGTTTACGATTGGCGGGATTGGTACGGCGACCTTCGGCGCGATCCTGCTTAACGCCCTGCTGAGCCGCCGGAAAGGGGATGTGGCGCAGGGGGAAGCCATCACCCCGTCCACCTGATATGTGTGTCACTTTCTTGCCGGGTGACGCTACGCTTACCCGGCCTACAGTTGGGATGTAGGCCCGCGCAAGCGTAGCGCCGCCGGGCAAAACGGTAGCGTGCGCGTTGTTAGCTATCTGCACCTTGTTCAGCACCTACCCCGGCAATCGCCTTACGTCGTTTTTTTAACTTCAACTCGCTCACCAGCACCCCGGCGACAATAAACGCCGCGCCCACCAGCGCCAGCAGCGGTAAACGCTCGCCGGCCAGTCGTCCGAAAATCCCCGCCCAGACCGGTTCACCGGTGTAGATCACCGTCGCCCGCGTTGGCGATACGCTGCGCTGCGCCCAGTTCATGGTCACCTGGATAATGGCGCTGAAGATGCCAAGCCCCAGCGCGACCACCACCAGCCCCGTGGACATCGGCGGCACGGATTCCCCGGCTGGCACCATCGTCGCGAAGGCCACCAGCGACGCCGTCGCGAGCTGCACCACCGTCACGCGCTTGACGTCCACTTTCCCAGCCCAGGCGCTGATCAGAATAATTTCCGCCGCGATGGCAATGGCCCCGACGAGGGTAATGATCTCGCCCGGCCCCAGCGCCAGCAGGTTATTTTCCGGCCCGGCTAATAAAATCAGGCCGATAAACGCCAGCACGATGCCAATGCAGGACATCAGCCCCGGTAGCCGCCCGAGGCATAACCATTGCAGCAGCGGCACCAGCGGCACGTACATGGCGGTAATAAAAGCGGATTTGCTGCTGGAGATGGTCTGCAATCCCCACGTCTGCAGGCTGTAGCCCATCGCTATCGCAATCCCAATCGCCACGCCGGCCTTGAGTTCCTTCAGCGTCAGACCCCGCAGCGTTTTAAGGGAGATCAGCCCCACGGCTATCGCCGCCGTCGCAAAGCGCAGGCCGACAAAAAAGAACGGATCGCTGAGGGTCACCGCGTACTGGACGGCAAGAAAGGTCCCGCCCCAGAACATGGTGATGAGAATAAGGATGGCTTCCTGCGGTTTAATGGAGAATTTAAAGCGTGAGACGGACATGCGACACCAACAAGTGAGATCAATTCTGTAGTGTGCGTTGCCTTTGGTTACAGTTCAATGTTGCAGACATAAAAAAACCGCCGGGAAACCCGGCGGCAGGGAGTCAACCCGGCGTACTACTTATTGCTGCCGTGGCTATTTTTACCCCCTTTTTTACCAGCCTCTGATGCGCGCTGAGGGTCGTTCTTGAAGTTACCCCCGCTAGACTGGCCACCTTTACGACCTGCTTCTGATGCTCTTTCACGGTCTTCAGCGAAATTACCTGAACCACCACGATGGTTTGCCATCTCTAACCTCCAGAGTGTGAAACATTAGACATCATATTGCATTCAGTAAAAGAGGATTCTTTCACCTCGCGGCTAAAGGACAGGGCCTTTATCTGTGCCGCGTGAAACTAAGCTTAGTGGACTGACGCTATCCGGCAAGCCACGGGTAATATTCTGCAACATGATATCCGCCTTTCGGGTCAGATAACGCGACGGAAATCTATAAGCCTTTCTTATCATTTTAAAATTCGACGACCAGAAAGTTGTTTCATTTTGCTACAGCACCGTATTGTAACCATGTTGTTATAAATCAAAGAAATGTCGTTCATTTTTGCAGTCTGGCCGTGATGTCATATCTTTAAATGAACGCAGCGATCCGCTGTCAGAAAAACCAACGAGGAGTGATGCAAAATGGCAAAAGTTCTGGTGCTCTATTATTCCATGTATGGACACATTGAAACCATGGCTCACGCGGTAGCAGAAGGTGCAAACAGAGTGGACGGCGTTGAGGTTGTGGTAAAACGCGTACCGGAAACCATGCAGGCGGAAGCGTTCGCCAAAGCCGGGGGAAAAACACAAAATGCCCCGGTCGCCACCCCGCAGGAGCTGGCGGAGTATGATGCCATTATCTTCGGCACCCCGACCCGCTTCGGCAATATGTCAGGCCAGATGCGTACCTTCCTCGATCAAACCGGCGGGCTCTGGGCATCCGGGGCGCTGTACGGCAAACTCGCCAGCGTATTCAGCTCTACCGGCACCGGCGGCGGCCAGGAGCAGACGATTACCTCAACCTGGACTACCCTTGCTCATCATGGGATGGTGATTGTGCCAATTGGCTACGGCGCGCAGGAGCTGTTTGACGTTTCTCAGGTGCGCGGCGGGACGCCGTACGGCGCAACCACCATTGCCGGTGGGGATGGCTCACGTCAGCCAAGCAATGAAGAACTCTCTATCGCCCGCTATCAGGGTGAATACGTCGCGGGTCTCGCTAAAAAACTGAACGGCTAACCCAACAGGAGGAAAAGTATGCCAACACAGGAATCCAAAGCTCACCACGTGGGCGAATGGGCAAGTTTACGCAACACCTCTCCGGAGATTGCCGAAGCCATCTTTGAAGTCGCGAACTACGACGAAAAGCTGGCCGAGCAGATTTGGGAAGAAGGCAACGATGAAGTGCTGATTCGCGCCTTCGAAAAAACGGACAAAGACTCGCTCTTCTGGGGCGAGCAAACCATCGAACGTAAAAACGTCTAAGCGTTTCCCCCCGCCATGCGGGGGGTTCTCTTTTACTTCGCCGCGTTATTCATGACCGCATTGAATTTATCAACCGGACAGAAGCCGTTCGCGTCCACCGGACAGCCCTTCAGCTCCAGCGTCACGCGCTGCGCGGGCGACTGCAGTGTCAGCACGCTGGCGTTGCGCAGCTGCTCCGCGCTCTGGTAGACATACTCAATTTTCATCAGCTCCTGATTGCTGTTTTTGTCGTGCCAACGCTGGAAGACAATCTTGCCGCCAATTGGAGTCCGTTCCTGCTGGTCATGCAGCTGATACGGCTTGAAATCCAGCGCGGTGAGCAGTGAAGCGATGTTCGAATCGTGCCCTACCAGCAGAGTAATCTTAGGCGCTTTCGCCTGTTCGGTGACCAGCGTTTTATCGATATATTTCACCAGCGGCTTCGCCACGTTTTGCGCCACCTCGGTGGAGGTAAACAGCGAGTCCTGATAGCCGTTCTTCAGCTTCGACAGCACGCGCCACTGCTGGTCGGTCTTGATTTCACCCCAGGCCACCTGGTCGGCCGGAAACCCTTCGTAATACTGCAGCGTGAACGCATCCACCAGCGAGTTACCCACCTTCAGCGGCCCGGATACGCCAGGCTCTTTTTCATAGTCGGCGCTAAAGGTATCTTTCGCGTCTGCCAGCGAGCAGACCTTTTTCTCTTTGCAGGACGGAGAGTCAGCGTAGTTCGTCATCTGCTCCAGCAGCTTATAGCTTTCACCAAGCTGCATTTTCTGCCGCTCGGACTCCATCGCCTTGAGTGCTTTTTCGCGGAATTCCGGCGAGTTATCGGTAATCACCGGATTAAAGGTCGGATCCATGGTGCCCATTTTTTCCTGATGATGCACGGGTACGTCGCAGCCCGGGAACGCGCCGGTGATAAAGAACTGCGCAGTGGCGACAGTACGCTGCAGGCTGTTGGCGTAAGCATAAACGCTATCCGCTGGCGGACACTCTCCCGTCTTCACCATCCCCTGCTCTGCCAGCCACTCGCGCATGTAATGGCCCATATAGACTTCCAGCACGCCGCCTTTGGTGGTGAGCTGACCGCCCGGCACGTCCCACTCCGGCCACTGCTTCGGCGTGGACTGCTCCAGCACGCTGCCGTTGTTAGCGAGCGGCGCGCGCAGGTTGTGACGGCTCATGATTAACACCTGCTCCAGCTGATAGCCTTTCGGCGTCTCCTGCGCCTGTGCGCCAAAGGCCATTGAAAGGGTACCTGCCACGGCCACTGCGAGTAGTGCTTTTCTCATCCCTCGTTCCTCACGTTTTTTTAATATTCCAGTGAGTGTGACAGATTCGTGACAGTTTTTTCGGGAAGCATTTCTCAAACTGATGATTAACGTGCTTACGGTGGGCGCTAATTAGTTTTATAATAAAACCATACCCCACCGGAGACCTGACCGTGAAACGCACCCGCCTTGAAGAGAGCACCTGCCCCGTCGCCCGTTCGCTGGATATCATTGGCGACTGGTGGTCGCTGCTGATCGTTCGCGACGCGCTGCGCGGGATTAAACGCTTCGGTGAGTTTCAGAAAAGCCTCGGTATCGCAAAAAACATGCTCACCTCTCGGCTGAAGCTGCTGGTCGATGAAGGCATCCTCCGGCTTCAGCCCGCCTCCGACGGCAGCGCATGGCAGGAATACGTTCTGACCGACAAGGGACGCGCGCTCCAGACGGTACTGGTTGCTCTCTCCCAGTGGGGCAATGAATTTTTGTTCGCGGAAAACGAATGCGGCACCGTTCTCGTCGATAGCGAACAGCGCAAACCCCTGCGTAAACTGGCGCTTATCGCCGACGATGGGCGCGAACTGACGCCTGAAGAGATCGTGGCTAAACTCCCCTCCTGATCGTTCCCAACGGCAAAAGCACAAAATGCCCGGCAAAATGGTTGCATTATAAAACCAAATAGCAGAGAGTTAATTCAGTTTCATATTGAAACCAAATAACCCACTTTGCTTTGAGGTAACACACAATGACTACGCAAATCACCACCGCCTTAATTACCGGCGCCTCTTCCGGGATCGGGGCCGTCTATGCCGATCGCCTTGCCGCGCGCGGCGCTAACCTGGTCCTGGTCGCCCGCCGCGAGGATCGTCTGAAAACCCTCGCCGCCGACCTGCGCGCGCGCTATGGCGTGGCCGTCGCTATACTGGTGGCCGATCTCAGCGATGAAGCCGGGATCCGCGCCGTGGAAAATGAACTGCGCCACAATACCGCCATCGATACGCTGGTAAACAACGCGGGCACCGCGCAGATGGCCCCGTTCCTCGCGGGCGATGTGGCGCAGCATCAGGCCATCAACACCCTCAACACCACGGCGCTGATGCGTCTGACCTACGCCATCCTGCCCCGCCTGGCGCAGAACAATCGCGGGACGCTGATCAATATCGCCTCGGTGTTATCGCTCCATGTCCGTGCGGGCAGCGCGCTGTACAGCGCCACCAAAGCCTGGGTACTGAGCTTTACCCGCGGACTGCAGGAAGAATTTGCCGATAGCAGCGTGCACATTCAGGCCGTGCTGCCCGCCGCGACGGCGACGGAGATCTGGAGCCATTCAGGGGTTACGGTGAACGATCTGCCGGAAGGGTCGGTGATGACCACCGACGATATGGTCGATGCGTCACTGGCGGGTCTGGATCAGGGCGAACAGATCACTATTCCGCCGATGCATGACGCCGCCCTGTGGGATCGCTACGAAGCGGCGCGCCTTGAGCTGTTTAACAGCGCGCGCACCGGGGTTCCGGCACCGCGCTACGTGAAACAGTAGCCTAACGCTCAAGCTGGTCGCCGTACTCGCTCATCCAGGCGGCCAGCGGCGAAAGTGCGTCCTGCAGGGTTAACCCCAGCTCGGTAATTTGATACTCCACGCGCGGGGGGATCTCCGGGTAGACCGTCCGCGTCACCAGCCCGCGCTGCTCAAACAGGCGGAGCTGCTTCGTCAGCTCTTTCTGCGTGATGGGGGCAGCGGCACGCAGTAGATCGCCAAAGCGTACGGGCGTGTTGAACACAATCAGGCGATAGAGAATGGGGATCGCCCACTTACCGGATATCAGGTTGACAAACTGCGTCATCGGGCAGGTATACGCCTCAGATTTTTTTTCGCAGCACACCTCCAGCATTTCTGCCATAGCACACCTCTTGCCTCGTTAGTATCCATTTGGTACCTGGTTTCCTTTCGATACTAACGTTTCTATAGTGCTTTCTCCAGTGACATTTCAGGAGAAGAACATGGGTCGTTTAACCGATAAATATACGCTGATTACCGGCGGCACCAGCGGCATTGGTCTTGCCACCGCGCAGGCGTTTATCGCCGAAGGGGCGCGCGTCGCCGTGACCGGACGCAACCCGGACACCCTCGCCGAAGCAGAGCGCATTCTGGGCGATAAGGCCTGGGTGATTCCAACCGACGCAGGCGATATCGCGTCGCAAAAAGCGCTGGCGGAAACTCTCGCCGCCCGCTGGCCACGCCTGGACGCGGTGTTTCTCAACGCTGGCGACGTGACGCACGCGCCGCTGGAAGCCTGGCAGGAGGATGCGTGGGACCGCCTGATGGGCATCAACCTGAAGGGACCGTTCTTTTTAATTCAGGCGCTGCTGCCGCTGCTGAATAACCCGTCGTCGGTGATCCTCTGCGGCTCCGTGAGCGCACGCATCGGCCTGCCCACCAGCAGCGTGTATGCCGCGAGCAAGGCCGCCCTCCTGTCGCTGGCGCGTACGTTGTCGGCGGAGCTGCTGCCGCGCGGGATCCGCGTCAACGGGTTGAGCCCCGGTCCGGTGGAAACGCCGGCATTTACGAAGACGGGCTTAAGCGAAGAGACGCTTAACGCGATGATGGCGGAGATCATCAAGCTGGTGCCGCTCGGCAGAATGGGCTCGACGACGGAGCTGGCAAAAGCCGCGCTCTATCTGGCGTCCGACGAGTCGAGCTACACGGTAGGAACGGAGCTGCTGGTGGACGGCGGAATGGGGAGTCTGTAACTCAAAAGGCGCTGATGCCGGTGACCGCGCCGACATACAGCGCCGCCCATGCACAGGCGGAAAGCAGGCTGACGACGTAAACTTTGACGGCGTTCAGCCTGAGCATCCCCGCCGCCAGCGGCACGACATAACGCAACACCGCCAGAAAGCGTGACGTAAACAGTACGATGACACCGTTTTTTTGCAGCTGATGCTGAACCCGTAAAAACGTAGCGGCATGCTTCGCCGTAAAGCGCGCGACCAGCCGGGTGTGCCCCATCAGCTGGCCGATATGGTAGTTCAGCACCGATCCCGCCGTTGCCCCCAGCACCACGGCGAGCCACGCCAGCGCCGGGTGCATGCTCCCCTGGCTGACGCCGATGCCCGCCAGCAGCATCACCGAGGCGGGTGGCAGCACGGAGGAGATCAGCACCGTGGACTTGCTCAGCGCCATTACGAATAACAGCGCGAACAGATGTGCCGGATAAAGCGCAAAATGATTCAGCAGATTATCAAACCACGCCATTTTCCTTCCCCCGTTAATTAATCCTCCATTTAAAAGGAATAACCTTAAATAAACCCTCAACATTCTATTAATAAGATTTACCTAAACCTTCCTTAAACATTATTTAATTTCCTGAGCGATAAATTTAAACAAGCGTATTATTCCTCACGCTTTACAACGATCTCGTTATGGCGAGGCTCCTGTACAAATACACGTTATCGCTCTGGTGGGTTCGAGAGAACCGGCACAGGGTAAAACAGGCACTGTCGAATCAAGGCTTTGTCAGTATAACTTCCCTTGCGGGATACGGTGTACAGTGCTGAACCCAGGACGTGGGGATCTCCTTTCCGACATGCCCTGTCTTGCTCGCCCCTGAGAGATTTTATTATTCAAAGGGAATTCACTATGTCTTACGCTATTCACAACCACAACCTGGCATTCAATGACAGCGCGGTCGCGCAATATATGAATACCGATTTTATTGTCCTCGACGTTTCATTATGCGTGGCGCTGGCGCGCGAGCAATTCTTCGAAAAATTAAAAGACGATGATATTCCGTCGCATATTTTTATTGAAGACCATGGACGCCTGGCGGGCATGATTGCGGTACGCAAATTATTGCAGGTCACGGATACCGTGCAGCCAATTAAAAGCCTGATGATTTCGCAGTTTTTGCAGGTCAAACCGGAAGATGAACGAGCCGATGTCGCCGGACTTCTGGCCCACGGCGAGGCGGACGTCGTGCCGGTGGTGACCCACGGCAAGCTCGTCGGCTGCCTGACCGAGCGCGAAATCGCCCATCTGCTGGAAGATGACGTCACCGAAGACGCCCAGCTTCAGGGGGCGACGCTGCCGCTGGAGAAGCCCTATCTGGAAACCAGCGCCTTCAGCCTGTGGAAGAAACGCTCCGTCTGGCTGCTGCTGCTGTTTGTCGCGGAAGCCTACACCAGCTCGGTGATCCAGCACTTCGAAGAGGCGCTGGAGTCTGCCATCGCGCTGGCGTTCTTTATTCCGCTGCTGATCGGCACGGGTGGCAACAGCGGAACGCAGATCACCTCCACGCTTGTGCGCGCCATGGCGCTGGGTGAAGTGCATCTGCGCGACGTAGGCCGCGTGCTGCGCAAAGAGATGACCACCTCGCTGATGATTGCCGTGACGCTCGGTATTGCCGGGTGCATCCGCGCCTGGATGATGGGTATCGGGCTGGAAATCACGCTTATCGTCAGCCTGACGCTGGTATGCATTACGCTCTGGAGCGCGATTGTGTCGTCAGTGATCCCGATGGTGCTCAAGCGCTGCGGCATTGACCCGGCGGTCGTCTCCGCGCCGTTTATCGCGACGCTTATCGACGGTACCGGGCTGATTATCTACTTTAAGATCGCGCAGTATACGCTGGGGCTGGAGTAACGCGATCCGCCAGCTGAATCACCGCACGCGAAAACGCCTCAATCGCCAGCGCAACATCCTCAGCCATCACCGATTCCGCCGGGTGGTGGCTGACTCCGCCCCTGCAGCGCACGAACAGCATGCCCACCGGCCAGCGTTCCGCGATGGCAATCGCATCGTGGCCCGCGCCGCTGGGCAGCGACAGCGAGCGTCCCTGTACCGATTTGACGGTCTCCCCCAGCACGTTCTGCAGGTGCAGATTGCACGGCGTGGCGGCAATGCGGTAAAACTCCTCGGCGCTAAATGCCAGCCCGCGGCGCGATGCGATCGCCCGGGCATGTTCCAGCAGGTCGTTGAGCAACCTGTCCAGCGGTGCATTCTGCGGGCCGCGAATATCGAGCGAGAGCTGAACCTCACCGGGGATCACGTTCACCGCTCCCGGCAGACAGCGCAATTCCCCGACCGTCGCCACCAGGTTGCCGCCCTGCTGTCGGGTAGCGTTTTCAATGATAACCATCCACTCGGCGGCGGCGGCCAGCGCGTCTCTGCGGTGGAGCATCGGCACGGTTCCCGCATGTCCGGCCTCGCCGGTGAAACGACAGTTCAGGCGACGGGCACCGTTAATGGCTTCCACCACGCCAAGCGCGAGCGCCTCCTGCTCAAGGCACGGCCCCTGCTCAATATGCAGCTCGAGATAGGCGCTGAAATCTTCCTGACGCCTTGCGGCATGCGACACGCGGGCAGGATCGAGCCCCGCCTGGGTCATCGCCTGCGCCACGCTGATGCCGCTGGCGTCAGTTTTTTCCAGCCAGCCCTGCGGCCAGGTGCCCGTCAGCCCCCGGCTGCCTAACAGCGTAATGCCGAAGCGGGTGCCCTCTTCATCGCAAAAGCCGACAATCTCGATGGCCTGCGCCAGATGCACCCCCTGCTGATGCAGGCTGTCCACCACTTCAATGGCCGTGAGCACCCCGAGCATGCCGTCGTAGCGTCCCGCGTTGCGCACGGTATCCAGATGCGATCCAAGCAGCACCGCCTGCGCCCCTTCCTGCGCCCCCTCATAGCGTCCACAGATGTTGCCCACGCTGTCCTGCCAGACGGTCATGCCCGCCTGGCTCATCCACTGCCCCACCAGCTGGTTGGCCTGCTGATGCTGCACCGAGAGATAGACCCTGGTCAGCGCATCCGGGGTTTCGCTGATGGCGGCCAGCGCGTCGGCGCGGGCCATCACCCGTTCTGCCGCCGGGCTCATTGCGGCGTCTCGCGGCGATAGTGGTCCCACGCGGCCTGCATCGCCGCACCCTGCGTGGTGGTGAATTTCAGGTAGTTCAGCACCGACTCCAGCGCGCTCAGGGTGGTCATCACGCAGTCCTTGCGCGCGTTGTAGCCCATGGTGCCGATGCGCCACACCTTGCCGTGCAGCGGGCCAAACGAGGTGCCGATTTCAATCCCGAAATCCTCCAGCATCAGCTTACGCACCTGGTCGCCGTTGACGCCCTGTGGAATAACCACGCCCAGCACATTGTTCATCTTGTGCTTCAGATCGCCAAAGGTCTCCAGCCCCATCGCCTGAATGCCCTTCAGCAGCGCATCGCCGTGCAGCCTGTGGCGGGCGATGCCGTTATCCAGCCCTTCCTGCAGGATCAGACGCGCGCACTCGCGGGCGCCAAACAGCGCGGTGGTCGCTTCGGTGTGGTGGTTGAGGCGCTCCGGCCCCCAGTAGTCCATCACCATGCCGAGATCGAAATAGTTGGAGTAGATCATCTCCTCGTCGCCGTCGCGGTGGGCGTCGGTGCGAATGCCCTCCTCAACGCATTTGCGGCGGCGGATCGCCTCCTCCATGCGCGCGCTCAGGGTGATCGGCGACGTGCCCGACGGGCCGCCAAGGCACTTCTGCATCCCGGCCGAGACGGCGTCCAGGCCCCAGGCGTCGGTCTCCAGCGCGTTGCCGCCGAGCGACGCGGTGGCATCGGTGTAAAACAGCACGTCGTAGCGGCGGCAGATGGCGCCGAGCTCCGCGAGCGGCTGCAGCATGGTGGTGGAGGTGTCGCCCTGCACGGTCAGCAGCAGGCGCGGACGAATACGCTTAATCGCATCTTCGACCTGGTCCGGGGTAAACACCTCGCCCCACGGCACCTCGATGGTGTGCACCTCCGCGCGGCAGCGGCGGGCAATTTCGCACAGCAGGTGTCCAAAGCGGCCAAAGACCGGCACCAGCACTTTATCTCCGGGGCGGATGGCGGAGACCAGAATGGCTTCAATCCCCGCCCGGGAGGTGCCGTCCACCAGCATCGTCCAGCGGTTCTCGGTGCGAAACACGCCGCGATAGAGCGCCATCACCTCGTTCATGTAGTGGGTCATGGCCGGATCGTACTGGCCGATCAGCTGGCTCGACATGGCGCGCAGCACGCGCGGGTCGGCGTTGATCGGCCCCGGCCCCATCAGCAGGCGCTGGGGCGGGTTGATTTGCGGAAAGTGTGCGATATCCATTGTTAAGTCCTTATCAGTTGAGGCCGCGCACGGAGGAGATGAACTGCTTCAGTTCCGTGGTCTGCGGGTTGGCGAACAGCGTTTTGCTGTCGCCCTGCTCCCAGACTTTCCCCTGGTGCATAAACACCACGCGGTCGCCCACTTCGCGGGCAAAATTCATTTCATGGGTCACGAGAATCAGGGTCATCCCCTCGGCCGCCAGCTGCTCCAGCACCTTGAGCACTTCGCCCACCAGCTCCGGGTCGAGCGCGGAGGTGATCTCGTCGCAGAGTAAAACTTTAGGCGACATCGCCAGCGCGCGGGCAATCGCCACGCGCTGCTGCTGGCCGCCGGAGAGGCTCGACGGGTAGTAATCCAGACGATCGCCAAGCCCCACTTTCTCCAGCATGCGCTGGGCTAGTTCGCGGCATTCGGCGGCGCTTTTCTTCAGCACCCGACGCGGGGCGAGCATCACGTTCTCCAGCGCCGTCATGTGCGGGAACAGGTTGAAGCTCTGGAACACCATCCCGACCGAGCGGCTGATTTCGCGCGCCTGAGAATCCCGGTCGGTAATGGTCATGCCGCCCAGCTTGATGCTCCCGTCCTGATACCCTTCCAGGCCGTTGATGCAGCGCAGCAGCGTGCTTTTACCCGATCCGCTGCGCCCGATAATGGAGATCACCTGGCCCATGTCGATATCCAGATCGACGCCCTTGAGCACGTGGTTATCGCCGTAGTACTTCTGCACCTGATTAATGGTGATGAGAGGCATTGAATTTGGTCTCCAGATAGCGGCTGTAGCGCGACAGCGGATAACACAGAATAAAGTAGCCCAGCGCCACCAGCGCAAAGACCTTAAATGGCTGATAGGTCACGTTGGTCAGCATGGTCCCGGCCTTGGTCAACTCGATGAATCCGATAATCGACGCCAGCGCGGTACCTTTGATCACCTGCACCGCAAAGCCCACCGTCGGGGCGATGCCGATGCGCAGCGCCTGCGGAGCGACCACGCGAAACAGGGTCTGGCCGAAGGTCAGGCCCAGGCAGCGCGAGGCTTCCCACTGCCCCTTCGGCAGGGCGCGAATGCTGCCGTACCAGATATCGAGCAGAAATGCGCTAGTGTAAAAGGTTAACGCCAGCGAGGCGGCGGTCCACGGCGAAACGTCGATGCCGAACAGCGCCACGCCAAAGAAGGCCAGGAACAGCTGCATCAGCAGCGGCGTGCCCTGAAACAGCTCGATATAGCCGCGGATAATGCGCTTCACCGTGCGTCCGCCCGTCAGGCGCAGCAGCAGGAGCGGCAGCGTTACCACCGCCCCGCCGACAAACGCCACCAGCGACAGCAGTACCGTCCAGCGTCCGGCCAGCAGCAGGTTGCGAATAATGTCCCAGTCGGTAAAGGTGGTCATCATGCCTGCACCCCCAGCCATTTGCGTCCTGCCGCCATCATCAGCTGGCGCAGGGTAATCGACAGCGCTAAGTAAATCCCGGTTGTCACCAGATAGACCTCAAAGCTCAAAAACGTTCTGGACTGGATCAGGTTAGCGGCGAAGGTCAGCTCTTCATACGAGACCTGCGACACTACCGACGAGCCGAGCATCACGATGATGCACTGGCTCACCAGCGCCGGATAAATGCGCTGCAGCGCGGGCGGCAGCACCACGCGAATAAACGTCTGCAGACGGGTTAGCCCCAGCACGCGCCCGGCCTCCCACTGTCCTTTCGGCGTGACCTGAATGCCCGCGCGGATAATTTCGGTGCTGTACGCGCCCAGGTTCACCACCATTGCCAATAGCGCCGCCTCCCCCGCCGTCATCTTCAGGCCAAGATTCGGCAGGCCGAAGACGATGAAAAACAGCTGCACCACAAATGGCGTGTTGCGGATGATCTCCACGTAGCCGCCCCAGATCCGGCTGTACCAGGTGGTGCGTGCGCTGCGGATCGCCGCGCCGAAAATCCCGATTGCCAGCCCACCGACGGTTGCCATTACCGTCAGCTGAATGGTGACCCACAATCCCGCCAGCAGCTCCGGCCAGTGCGGCCAGAGGGCTGAAAAATCAAGTTGCTCCGTCATTGGCTCAGGCGCCAAGGTTTGCCGGCAGCGGGGCCTTCAGCCATTGCTCGGACAGGCCGTTCAGCGTGCCGTCCTTGATGCCCTGCTCAATCAGCGCATCCACTTTCGCCTTCAGGGCCGGTTCGTTCTTCTTCAGGCCGATAAAGCACGGTGAGTCTTTCAGCATAAAGCTCGGCACCGGGGCTTTGTCCGCGTTCTGGCGCGAAATGGCCGCCACCACGAGGTTGCCGGTCGCCACGTACTGCACCTGGCCGGAGAGGTAGGCCGAGAGCGTGGTGTTGTTGTCTTCGTAGCGTTTCACGTTGGCGTCTTTCGGTGCCAGGCCGGTCAGCACCATGTCCTCCACCGCCCCGCGCGTCACGCCGATGGTTTTTCCGCTCAGCGCGGCGGCGTCCTTCAGCTCGGCCCCTTTCGGGCCAAACACGCCGAGGAAGAACGGCGCGTAGGCGCGGCTGAAGTCGATCACCTTCTCGCGTTCCGGGTTTTTACCGAGGCTGGAAATGACCAGATCCACCTTGTCGGTTTGCAGGTACGGCACGCGGTTGGCGCTGGTCACCGGCACCAGCTGCAGCTTGAGCTTCATCTGTTTCGCCAGATAGCGCGCCATGTCTATGTCGTAGCCCTGCGGCTGCAGATCAGTCCCCACCGAGCCAAACGGCGGGAAATCCTGCGGAACGGCAATGCGAATGGTGCCGCGCTTCTCGATATCCTGAAGCTGGTCAGCCTTTGCTGGCAGCTGAGTGAAGAGACATGCGGCCCCGGCCAGTGCAATAAATAGTTTTTTCATGGTGCTTCCCCGTAACGTTAACATGAAACAAAAGATTCTTTGAATGTGATTTTGCAACTAATGTGCCAGATAAGGCGAAGCGGGGAATTTTCTCTTAAAGCCTGATAAAACGCGGACGGGGCGAAGATACTCTCTATTTTCGCCCCGTTCATTTGCACCATTACAATGCAAAGCACCAGTCTGATGCCCCATTATCGTTGTTCGAGTTCGTCCAGCTGCTGGTAGAGGGAGGCAATCTCGTGAATGCGCGGACGGCCTTTATCGAGAATGTCATGCAGGAAGGCGTTCGCCAGCAGGTTGATCAGGCTGTTGACCGAGGAATAACTGTCATAGGCGGAGACGCTGTCCAGCGGGGCGCAGAGCTGCCAGCTCGCCAGCGGAAACAGGCTGTGGGCCTGCGGCTCGCACATCAGCAGCACCGGAATACCGCTACTCTGAAGCTGCTGCATCAGCGGACGAATGATGCGCGGGCGGCGGCGGAAGGCCATCATCACCACCAGATCGTCCGGCGTTAGGTCCACCAGCTCCTCGCTCAGGCTCTGCCCCGGCTGCGGCAGGACCAGCACCTGACCGCGCGCCTGCAGCAGCTGCTGGCGCAGGTGGAGCGCCGCCGGATAAGCGTTACGCATGCCGATAATGACGATGCGCCGCGCCTTGACCATGCAGGCCATGGCGTCGGCAAACTGCTGCGCGTCAAGGGCATTGACCCACTGGGTCAGGTTCGCCATCTCCTGCTTGTAGTGGCGCGCCAGCAGCGTGTTGCCCTGCACCGCGTCGCGGTTATCGGTGAGCGGCATCCCGCTCTGGCGCAGGGTGCGCAGCTCGTCGCGCATATCCTTATATTTCTCATAGCCCAGACGCTTAAACAGGCGGCTGACCGTGGCTTTCGACACCCCGCTCAGCTGCGCCAGCTCGGCGCTGTTGTAGCTGATCAGGTCGTCAAAATGGTCGAATATAAAGTCTGCCACCCGTTGCTCCTGCGGCGACAGCGACGGGTATTGTGCTTTCAGACGTTCATCCAGTTGTTCCATAGCGCCTCTGTAACTTTTGTTTCATCACATTATACCTTTCTTTATACGTATTCATTATACGTGCCAGCTTACTGAAACTTTTCTTTCAGAACTGGAACAGCTTTTGCAGCGCCTTGTGACTTTCAGTGTTACGAGGACTTCTCATGCAAAGCAACGTCTCCACGCACGGCATGGCCGTTGCGCCCCACCATCTTGCCAGCCAGAGCGCGCTGGCGGTGCTGCGCGAAGGCGGCAGCGCGATTGAAGCGATGGTCGCGGCGGCGGCCACCATCGCCGTGGTTTACCCCCACATGAACGGGCTGGGCGGCGATGGCTTCTGGCTTATCGTGCCGCCAGAAGGCGACCCCATCGCCATTGATGCCAGCGGCGCGGCGGGATCGCGCGCGACGCTTGCCGCCTACGACGGGCACACGCACATTCCTCATCGCGGACCGCAGGCGGCGCTGACCGTCGCTGGCACGGTGAGCGGCTGGGACGAGGCGCTGAAGGTCTCCCGCGAGATGACCGGCAAGTCGCTGCCGCTGGCCCGCCTGCTGGCCGACGCTATTGACTATGCGCAAAACGGCACCCCGGTCACGGCCTCACAGGCCCATGCCACGGCCAGTAAATTCGACGAGCTTAAGGCCATCCCCGGCTTCGCGGAAACGTGGCTGGTGAACGGTAAGCCGCCCCAGGTCGGGAGCCGTTTTTACCAGCCCGCCATGGCCTCAACCCTGACGCGCCTGGCGGAGGACGGTCTGGACAGCTTTTATCGCGGCCCGCTGGCGAACGTGCTGGCGCACGGCTTGGAGACGCTGGGCATGCCCGTGACGCTGGCCGATCTTAACGCGCACGTTGCCCGGCGCACCGCGCCGCTGAAGTTGCAGCATCAGCAGGGGGAGATCTTTAACCACGCCCCGCCGACGCAGGGGCTGGTCTCGCTGGCGATACTCGGCATCACCGACCGCCTGAATATGGCGGAGGCCGACGACGCGGACACCATTCACCGCATCGTTGAAGCCACCAAGCTGGCCTTTGGCCTGCGCGATGCCCACATTACCGACCCGCGTGAACTGAAAACCGAGATTCAGGAACTGCTGGATCCCTCAGCCCTGCAGGCGCTTGCCGACAGGGTTGACGACGGCCACGCCGCGCCGTGGGGAACCGGAAAAGGGCCCGGCGATACGGTGTGGATGGGGGTGATGGATAACAGCGGGCTTGCCGTGTCGTTTATCCAGAGTATTTATCACGAGTTCGGCAGCGGCGTGGTGCTGCCCGATACCGGCATCGTCTGGCAGAACCGGGGGGCGTCGTTCAGCCTCGACCCCGCTCATCTTCTGGCCCTCGCGCCGGGCAAACAGCCTTTCCATACCCTGAACCCGGCGGCGGCGCGTCTTAAGGACGGGCGCGTAATGGTCTACGGATCGATGGGCGGTGACGGACAGCCGCAAACCCAGGCCGCGCTCTTTACCCGCTACGTGGTTCAGGGCGTCCCGCTGCAGGAGAGCATCACCCGCCCGCGCTGGCTGCTGGGGCGTACCTGGGGGCAAACCTCGGACACGTTAAAGCTGGAAGGACGATTTAGTGCTGAGACGGTCGCTGAACTGCGGGCGCGGGGGCATGAGGTCGAACGCTTCCCGGACTTTAGCGAAGCTATGGGCCACGCGGGCGCGATTGTCCGGCACCCCAACGGGCTGTTTGAAGGGGCGTTTGACCCGCGCAGCAACGGCGCGGCCGCCGGATACTGAGGAGAAAACAATGACGACACAACAACCCGACTGGCAGGCATATCTTGCGCAAATGGAGTCCGTGCTCGGCGTGACGCTGGACGATGCCCGCCGCGCCGAGCTGCAGTTGCAGTTCAGCCGCATTGCCAGCATGGCCGCCCCGCTGATGGCGCTGCCGCTCGACGACCGTCTGGAGATCGCAGGAGTGTATAAAGCATGACGCTACACGAGATGAGTATCAGCGACATTCAACAGGCGCTGAGCGCGGGCGAGCTGAGCGCCCATGAGATTGCCCGCCAGACGCTGGAGGCGATTGGGCGCGTTAACCCGCAGATCAATGCCTGGACCACCGTGACGGAAGCTCGCATGCTCGCCGAGGCCGAGAACATCGACACCCTGCGCCGCGAAAAGCGCCCCCTGCCGCCGCTGGCGGGCGTGCCCTACGCGGTGAAAAACCTGTTCGACGTTGCCGGACACACCACCCTCGCCGGCGCCGAGCTGTTCAGCCAGCGTCCCGCTGCGGCCGCTGACAGCTTCGCGGTGCGCCAGCTGCGCAGCGCGGGCGGGCTGCTGTCCGGCATGGTGAATATGGACGCCTACGCCTACGGCTTTACCACCGAGAACAGCCACTACGGCGCGACGCGTAACCCGCACGACCTGACGCGCATTGCGGGCGGGTCCTCTGGCGGTTCAGCCGCCGCCGTAGCCGCCGGGCTGGCGCACTTTTCGCTCGGCACCGACACCAACGGGTCGATTCGCGTTCCGGCCTCCCTGTGCGGCATCTATGGCCTCAAGCCCACCTTTGGCCGCCTGTCACGATCCGGCAGCCATCCGTTTGTCGCGAGCCTGGATCATATCGGCCCCTTCGCCCGCCGGGTGTGCGACCTGGCGTCCGTGTACGACGCGCTGCAGGGCCGGGACAGCAGCGACCGTTTTCAGGCAGAGAGCTCGCGCGAGCAAACGCGCCCCCTGCTAGACCGCGGGCTTGACGGCCTGCGCTGCGCGGTGCTCGGCGGCTACTTCACCACCTGGTGCGACGCACAGGCCAGAGACGCCGTGGCACGGGTGGCGAAGGCGCTCGACGTGCAGGATGAGCTGCAGTTTCCGGACGCCGAGCTGGCGCGCTCCGCGGCGTTTATCATCAGCGCCTCCGAAGGGGGAAATCACTACCTGCCCGCGCTTCGCCGCGAGCCCGAGCGCTTTGAGCCGCACTCCCGGGAGCGACTGCTGGCAGGCGCGATGATCCCCTCCGCCTGGTATATTCAGGCCCAGCGGTTCCGCGCGCAGGCGCGGCAGGCGTTTCACGCACTGTTTGCCCAGGCCGACGTGCTGATCGCTCCCGCGACGCCGCGCAGCGCCACGCGGATCGGCGAGCAAACCATGGAGATTAACGGTCAGCCGCTCCCCATCCGCGCCAGCATGGGGATGCTGACCCAGCCAATTTCATTTTTGGGCCTGCCCGTGACCACCGTTCCGCTGCGCACCGCACATGGCGCGCCGATTGGCCTGCAGCTGATTGCCGCGCCGTTTAACGAGCAGGCCTGCCTGCGCGTCGCGCACGTGCTGGAAGAGAGCGGCATCACCGATGCCCGCCCGGCGGAGGTTGCAGCATGATCAATCACGATGACATTAACCTGCCGTGGGTGGTTGCCGAGGTGACCGCCGCGTTTTATCGCTATGAAGATGCGCTGGTGAGTAACAACATTGCCGTGCTGGACGAGCTGTTCTGGCACGACAAAAACACGGTGCGTCTGGGGGCGGGTGAAAACCTGTACGGGATCGATGAAATCCGCGCCTTTAGGGCGGCGCGCCCGTCTGCTGGGCTTCAGCGGACGCTGCGCCACACCGTGATTACCACCTTCGGGGAGGATTATGCCGTGTGCAGCACCGAGTTTACCCGTGAAGGTACGGAGCGGATTGGCCGCCAGCAGCAGACGTGGGTAAGGTTTGCATACGGGTGGCGCATTGTTGCGGCGCAGGTGAGTTTGATGGTGTAGACCGGGTAAGGCGCAGCCGCCACCCGGCAAAACATCGCACAATTACTTCTGAAACGGATGAACTTCCCGCCAGTGGTCAGCAATCTGCTGGCGGGTACAGACCCACACCCGATCGTGCTGCTGCACGTAATCCAGAAACCGTTGCAGCGCGCGAAAACGCCCCGGCCTGCCCAGCAGGCGGCAGTGCATGCCGATGGACATCATCTTTGGCGCGCTCTCCCCCTCCTCGTACAGCACGTCAAAACTGTCCTTCAGGTACGTATAAAACTGCTCGGCGGTGTTAAACCCCTGCGCGGTCGCGAAGCGCATGTCGTTCGCATCCAGCGTATAGGGCACGATCAGGTGCAGTTTTTGAGTGCCGTCGCCGCAGGCCACTTCCGTCCAGAAGGGCAAATCATCGCCGTAGTAGTCGCTGTCGTAGTCGAAGCCGCCGTGCTCCACAACCAGCTGGCGGGTATTGGGGCTGTCACGCCCGGTGTACCAGCCGGTTGGCGGCTTGCCGAACAGGTCGGTCAGAACGTGCACCGCCTTGTGCAGATGTTCGCGCTCCTGGCTGATGTCCATGTTCTGATAGTGGATCCAGCGCCAGCCGTGGCTGACCACGTCGTAATCCGCGGCTTTGATCGCCTCAACAATCTCCGGGTGACGCGCCAGCGCCATCGCCACGCCAAAGACCGTCAGCGGCAGGCCGCGTTTTTGAAATTCATTGTGGATCCGCCAGAACCCGGCGCGGCTGCCGTATTCGTAAAGGGAGTCCATCGACATGTGTTTGTCCGGGTAGCTGGCCGCGCCGATGATGTCCGACAGGAACTGCTCGGACCCGGCATCGCCGTGCAGAACGTGGTTTTCCGCCCCTTCTTCATAATTGAGCACAAACTGCACCGCGATGCGCGCCTCATTCGGCCACCGCGCGTGCGGCGGGTTGCCCGCGTAGCCGCGCAGATCCCGCGGATAATCCTGTTCGAAAAGCCCCATACCACCCCCAAAAGTTAAAATGGATTCAATGCCTGAAAATGCCCGCTTAACGGTTTGCTCTCCGGGAAGGCCAGATCCCCATGCTTGCTGGTCGTGAGCCCCAGCGCCACCAGCGATTCCACCATCTTCACCGCCGCGCTGACGCCGTCTATCACCGGCACGCGCAGCTCGCGGGTCAGCTCCTGCGCAAGGGTCGCCATGCCGCCGCAGCCGAGCACGATGGCGCCGCAGCCATCCTCTTTCAGCGCCTGTATACAGCGCGCGCGCACCTTCTCCTGCGCCAGACCGCTGCCGTCCTCCAGCGCCAGCACCGGAAGGTCGATGGCGTGCAGCGCTGCGCAGTGGTCCTGAAAGCCATACTGGTGCAACAGATGGCGGGCAATAATCAGCGTGCGCGGCAGCGTGGTAACCACCGAAAAGCGCGTCGCCACCAGCGTCGCCATATGCATAGCGGCTTCGGCAATGCCGATAACCGGCCCCTGCGCCAGCTCGCGCGCCGCCAGCAGTCCCGGATCGCCAAAGCAGGCAATCACGTGACCGTCCACGCCCTGCTCCCTGCCTTTTTTGATCTGTTCCAGGACACCAACGGCGGCGATGGCCTCATCAAAGTGGCCTTCTATAGACGGCACGCCCGCGCCCGGACAGACCGCGAGGATTTCCGTTCCCGGCGCCGCCACCGCGCGGGCCGCCGCGCCGATGGTTTCCGTCATCGCGAGGCTGGTGTTGGGGTTGATCACTTGTATACAGACAGACATTACGACTCCTTGTGGCCGGCAAACAGCCGGGCAAAATCAGGCAGGCACTCGCCCGCCCGCTCGAAGCAGAGGCTGGCAACGATGTGTTCAAAATGGTGCATGAGGGCATCGCTTAGCGGCTGCAGCGCCTTCTGGCGCAGCAGATCTACAAGCTGTTCGTGGTCGTTGCAGCGACAGCCCTGGCGCCACGGCGCGCCCCAGGTAGCAATCACCAGCGAGGAGCGCTGGTTCAGGCTTGTCACCATCTCCGTCAGCACCTGGTTACCGGAGATGGCCTGCAGCTGAATGTGGAAACTGGCGGAATGTCGGATTGCCGCCGGGCCGTCGTACGCCTCGTGCGCCTGCTGCTCCTGACGAATAATGGCCTCCAGCGCTGCAAGGTGCGGCGGCTGACAGTGCGCCAGCACGTCCGGCAGGTTAGCGACCTCCAGCAGCGCGCGGGTGCGGAAGATGTGCCGCGCCTCTTCCACCGTCGGGCTGGCGACGTGTGCACCACGTTTGGGCGTCAGGGTGACCATTTGCACAGCGGCGAGCCGTTGAAGCACCTTGCGGATGCCCGTGCGGCTCACGCCAAACACCTCGGCCAGCGCCTCTTCCGGCAATTTGCTCCCCGGCAGCAGCTGATGTTCCACAATCGCGGTCATCAGCGCCTGGAAGATGGTTTCGTCTTTGTCATGCAGGTCTGGCGCGGTCTGCAGGGCGTTTATGTTGTTCATTCACCACTCCGAGTTTTACTTTCCGTTATCGAATCGTATACATAAAAATAAAATATTGCATACAAGATTTATTATTTTGGCCTGGATCCTGCAACACCGTTTGCACTCCCACTCAACGGGTTTTCATTCACAGGAGCAGGTTTCATGCCAAACAGTCAAAACGCACAGCAGAGTACGGCCGCTGATTCCGGTGCGGTTTACAGCCCACGTCTTTGCAATGAGGATCTGGCACCGACGCGTGACCAGAACTGGAGCTGGTACAACATCTTTTCTTTCTGGATGTCCGACGTTCACAGCATGGGGGGTTACGTTGTTGCCGCGAGCTTCTTTACGCTCGGGCTGGCAAGCTGGCAGGTGCTGCTCTGCCTGCTGGTGGGGATCTGCATTGTGCAGCTGTGCGCCAACCTGGTAGCCAAACCGAGCCAGATGGCGGGCGTGCCCTATGCGGTGATCAGCCGTCAGGCGTTTGGCGTCTTCGGGGCCAATATTCCGGCGGTGATCCGCGGGCTTATCGCCTTTGCGTGGTACGGCATCCAGACCTGGCTTGCCGCCAACGCGCTGATGCTGGTGGTGCTGAAGTTCTGGCCTTCTCTGGCGAGCCTTACCACCGGTGCCTTCCTGGGCCTGTCGCCGCTGGGCTGGATCTGCTTTGCCATCATGTGGGTTCTTCAGGCGATGGTCTTCTGGCACGGCATGAACGCCATTAAGCGCTTTATTGATATCGCCGGTCCGGCGGTCTATGTGGTGATGCTGGCCCTTGCGGGTTGGATTGTATACAAGACCGGTTTTGACGGGATCTCTTTCACCCTCGCCAGCAAATCCCTGAGCGCGGGCGAGCAGACCTGGCAGATGATCACCGCGACCGCGCTGGTGGTCTCCTACTTCTCCGGCCCGCTGCTTAACTTTGGCGACTTCTCCCGCTACGGCAAAAGCATGGGTGAGATCCGCCGCGGCAACCGCTGGGGGCTACCGTTTAACTTCCTGCTGTTCTCCATCGTCACTGTGGTGATTGTCTCCGGCACCCAGTCGCTGTTTGGCCGCATGATCACCGACCCGATCGAAACCGTCAGTCGCGTAGGTAACGATCTGGCCGTGGCAATTGGCCTGCTGACGATGATCACCGCCACCATCGGGATCAACATCGTCGCGAACTTTGTCTCACCGGCGTTTGATTTCTCTAACTGCTCGCCGCAGAAGATCAGCTTCCGCACCGGGGGCATGATTGCCGCCGTCGGCTCGATCCTGCTCACCCCGTGGAACCTGTTCAACTCGCCGGAGCTCATCCATTACACCCTGGACGTGCTTGGAGCGTTTATCGGCCCGCTGTTCGGCATTCTGATTGCCGATTTCTACCTGATTAAGCGCGGCAAGGTGTCGGTAGACGATCTGTTCGACGACACGCCAAAGGGCAAATACTGGTACCGCAACGGCTTTAACCCGAAGGCCATTGGCGCGCTGATCCCATCCGTTGCCGTAGGTCTGGTGATTGGCTTTATCCCGGCCCTGCATGAAGTGGCAAACTTCAGCTGGTTTATCGGCGTCTTCCTCGGCGGCGTGACCTACCGCTGGCTGGCGCGGGAAGAGCGCGAGACGGCAGGCGCGGCCTCGTTCAGCTCCCGCGTGGCGACGCAAAAAGAGTAACCCCTCCCTCCGGCCGCAGTTTATCTGCGGCCCGTTCATTCTGGCACCGTTCTTGCTGAGCTTTTTCACCCCGCTACGCAAACACTAAGGCAGGACCCACGATGGAATACCAGACTGCGATACGCGGTGCATTTTTCGATATCGCCCAGGTCTGCGACAGCGCAGACGCGATTGCCCAACACGCCCGCTACCTTGAAGACGGGCTGCTGTTTATCCAGAACGGAAAAATTCTGGCGCACATGGCGTGGCAGGAGGGCGAGCAGTATCTCGCCCCCCACAAAGGCTACACGGACCTGCGCGGCAGGCTGCTGCTGCCCGGTTTTGTCGACACCCACGTTCATTATCCACAAACGGAGATGATCGGCGCCTTTGGCGAACAGCTGCTGGAGTGGCTGACCACCTACACCTTCCCGGTGGAGAGCCAGTTTGCCGATGAAGCCTACGCGAAAGAGATCGCCGAATTTTTCATTAACCAACTGGTGAGCAACGGCACCACCACCGCGCTGGTGTTTTGCACGCTGCATCCGCAATCGGTCGAAGCGCTGTTTACCGAAGCCCTGCGCCTCAACATGCGCCTTATCGCCGGAAAGGTGATGATGGACCGGCACGCGCCGGACTACCTGAGCGAAGATGCAAAGCAGAGCTACCGGCAGACACGGGAGTTGATCCAGCGCTGGCACCACCGGGGGCGGCTGGGGTATGCCATTACGCCGCGCTTTGCCCCAACGTCCTCTCCCGAGCTGCTCGCCGCGGTCAGCCTGCTCAGAGAGGAGTTTCCGGATACCTGGCTGCAGACCCATCTCAGCGAAAACCCAAATGAAGTGGCCTGGGTGAACGATCTCTGGCCGGAGCACGAGCGCTATCTGGACGTGTATCACCACTACGGCCTGACCGGCGAGCGAAGCGTATTTGCCCACGCGATTCATCTGCACCACAGCGAGTGGCAGTGCCTGCACGACACCGGTTCGGCGGTGGCGTTTTGCCCCACCTCGAACCTGTTTCTCGGCAGCGGGCTGTTTCGCCTGCCCGCCTGCTGGCAGCACAAGGTGCGGATGGGCATCGGCACCGACGTCGGCGCGGGCACCACCTTCAGCATGCTGTGCACCCTGGGAGAAGCCTACAAGGTCGGCCAGCTTCAGAGCTACCGCCTGCGCGCCAGCGAGGCGTTTTATCACGCCACGCTGGGCGGCGCGCACGCCCTCAGGCTGGACGATAAGATTGGCAACTTCGCCCCCGGCAAAGAGGCGGATTTCGTGGTTATCGATCCTGACGTGACGCCGCTGCAGCGCCTGCGCAATCGCCGCTGTCAGGATATCTACGAGCAGCTATTTGTGCTGATGACCCTGGGCGACGAGCGCAACATCAGTGAGACCTGGGTCAACGGCGAGCGGGTGTGGTCAACTGCCCCGGTAGGTTGACCACCCGCCTGGCGCAATCACAAACGGCAGATGGAAGTGCTCGTCTGCCGCTTCTCCCGTCACAAACTCAATTTGCGCGCAGGGGTAGATCGTCTCCCGGCCGGTTGCGCGAAACCACCCGCCGATCTCCGCCACCAGCCGATAGCGGCCTGCGGGCAGGAAAGGGACAAATTCGGTGATGCGACCATTAACGTTGGTCACGCCCGTCGCCATGATTTCGCCCTCCCGTTCGAGATGGACCGTCACGCCCGCGGCGGGTTTGCCCGTTGAAATATCGAGAATATGGGTGCTGAGCGTGCTCATTCGCTAATCACTCCTTCCAGCCGCAGCAGCGTAATTTCCCGCAGCTGTTCCAGCGCAGCATGGATTTCCTGCGCGTCGCTGTTTTCCAGCCGCGCGCGCAGGGCTTGTAATATCTCCTCGCCGCTGCGGCCCTTCGCGCGGATCAGAAATACGCGCCCAAAGCGGGCCTCGTAGCGGGCGTTACCCTCGCGCAGCGCCTGCGCAAGCGCCGCGTCACGGTCATTCACCGCGCCCTGCTCCTGACGCGACAGCGCCGCCTCCGCCTGTGCACCCGCGGGCTTTTCCCCGATGCGCGGGTGCGCGCTCAGGGCTTGCGCTAACGACGCCTCATCCCAGCGCTGCATCAGCGCCTGCGCCGCGATCGTCAATTCACTCCGGCTCGGGTAAGGCCGTCCACAAACCAGCGCCTCAGCCCAGCCGGGGAGCGCCACGCAGGGGGTGAGCAGCGCGAGAGCCTCTTTCTCAGGAAGATGATTGAAGTCGTGCAGTGCGATCATAGTGTCTCCTTTATTGTCCTCCTCCGGGTTGTTGCACAAACCACGCCACTCTTGTCGCCGATGTGAAACAGTCGATTCTGTATGGCTGGACAGGAAATTATTGATTCATAAAAAGGCATATTCACCGTGTTTGCGCACCTTAGCAGTGCAAACTCACCTCCCACAACGCCGTTTTCGCCACTCTGCAGCCTGGTACGCAAATTGCTGAATGTTTTTACACCCTGCAAAAGGAGAGAAGCATGAAAGCAATCGTCATTGGCGCGGGTATTGGCGGCCTGAGCGCTGCCGTCGCGCTAAAGAAAGCGGGCATCGACTGTACCGTGTTCGAAGCCGTAAAAGAGATCCGGCCCGTCGGGGCGGCCATCTCCATCTGGCCTAACGGCGTGAAGTGTATGCAGCACCTCGGCATGGGCGACATTATCGAAACCTACGGCGGTCCGATGCGTTTTATGGCCTACAAGGATTACCGGCGCGGCGACACCCTGACCCGCTTCAGCCTCGCCCCGCTGGTTGAGCGTACCGGCGGGCGTCCCTGCCCCGTCTCGCGCGCTGAACTCCAGCGCGAAATGCTGGACTTCTGGGGGCGCGACAAGGTGCAGTTTGGCAAGCGCGTGGAACACGTCCACGAAGACGACGCGGGCGTAAGCGTGACCTTTACCGATGGCACCACGGCAACAGGCGATTTTCTGATTGCCGCCGACGGCAGCCACTCGGCGGTTCGTCCGTACGTGCTGGGCTATACCCCGGAGCGCCGCTACGCCGGATACGTGAACTGGAACGGGCTGGTGAAGATTGATGAAGAGATTGCCCCGGCGCACCAGTGGACCACCTTCGTTGGCGAGGGTAAACGCGTGTCGCTGATGCCCGTCTCCAACGGACGCTTCTATTTCTTTTTTGACGTGCCGCTGCCCGCGGGCCTGGCGGAGGATCGCACCACCCTGCGCGCCGATCTCACGGGCTACTTCCGCGGCTGGGCACCGCCGGTACAGAAGCTTATCGCCGCGCTGGATCCCGATACCACCAACCGCATTGAAATCCATGACATCGAGCCGTTCGACAGCCTGGTACGCGGCAACGTCGCGCTGCTCGGCGATGCCGGGCACAGCACCACGCCGGATATCGGCCAGGGCGGCTGCGCGGCCATGGAGGACGCCGTGGTGCTGGGCGAATGCCTGCGTGAAAACCACAACATTACGCTGGCGCTGCGGCAGTACGAAGCCCTGCGCTGCGACCGGGTGCGTGACCTGGTGCTGAAAGCGCGTAAACGCTGCGACGTCACCCACGGGAAAGATATGGCGTTGACGCAGGCCTGGTATCAGGAACTCAAAGAGGAGACCGGGGAACGCATTATCAACGGTCTGTGCGAGACCATTCAGGGCGGCCCGTTAGGCTGAACAAGAGGGACAACGATGAAAAGAGAACCGACACCACCCGCCCACTGCACGTTTGAGCCAGAGGACTGGCTGCGCCTGGCGAAATGCTGGCATCCGGTTGCGCGCGCCTGCGACGTCGGCCCGGCCCCCGTCAAGGCCACCCTGCTGGATGAACAGCTGGTGATTTACCGAATTAACGACCAGGTCGTGGTTGCCCGGGACGTGTGTCCGCACCGCGGCGTGCCGCTGACGCTCGGCTTTCACGACGAGCACGGGATTATCTGCCCCTACCACGGCTTACGCTTTGGTGAAGACGGCCGCTGCAACCGCATTCCGTCCAGCCCCGACCAGCCCGTTCCGGCGAAGCTGAATCTGATTAACTACGCGGTGGAAGAGCGCTTCGGCCTGATCTGGACCTGCCTGGCGTTTGACCCGGACAATCCCGTGCCGCTGCCCACCATGCCGCACTGGAGCGACGACGGATTTCAGCAGATCAACTGCCCGGCGTTTGAGGTGAACGGCTTCGCCGGTCGCCAGGTGGAGGGGTTTCTGGATGTTGCCCACTTTGCGTGGATCCATACCGATACCTTTGCCGATCCCAATAATCAGCTTGTCCCTATCTATCAGCCGCAGGAGACGCCCTTCGGTTTCGTGGCCGATTACTGGAGTTCCGTGAGCAACTATCCCGCCAGTTCACCCGTGCAGGCGCCAGAAGGGTTCCAGTGGCTGCGCCATTTTGAAATGCATCTGCCGTTTACCGCCACCCTGACGATTCATTTTCCGGGTGAATCGCGGCTGGTGATTATGAACGCCGCCTCGCCCGTCTCGTCACGGGTGACCCGCATGTTCGCGCCCATCGCGCGCAACTTTGATCTGCATATTCCGGTGGAGGAGGTGCATGCCTTTAACCTGCGCATTTTTGAAGAGGATCGCCTGATGGTCGAAACCCAGCGCCCGGAAAGTCTGCCGCTGGATCTCACTCTGGAAGCCCATATTCCGGCAGATAAGAGTTCGATTGCCTACCGTCGGGGACTGAAGAAGATGGGCTTTGGCGAATTTTTCCTGGTATGACGGAGGCCAATATGCTGAACGTGATCGTTGACGGGCTGTGGCGCGAGGGGGATAAAAGCCTCGCCGTCAGGCTGGTGGCCGAAACCGGCGACGCGCTACCGGCGTGGCAACCCGGCGCACACATTGATGTCCACCTGCCCTGCGGCGTGGTCCGCCAGTACTCTCTGACCGGGGCATGTGGCGACGAGAGCTATCTTATCTGCGTGGGGCGAGAAGCCGCCTCGCGCGGCGGGTCGCGCTACGTTCACGAAATGCTGCGTCCGGGACAGAGGCTTTCAATCTCGGCCCCGCGCAATCTGTTTCCGCTGCATCAGGCTGAGCGGGTATTGCTGCTGGCAGCAGGGATTGGCATTACGCCGCTGTATGCGATGGCATTGCAGCTGAAAGCGACCGGAACGCCGTTTACGCTGCACTATTACGTCAGAAACCGGGAAAACGCGGCGTTTGCGCGCGAACTCTCGCAGTGCGGTGACTGCATTATTCATACCACCACCCCACGAACCACGCTGGCGGAGCATTTCCCCGCACCTGAAGCGGGGCTGCACGCGTGGGTGTGCGGACCTGCGGGGTTTATGGAGAAAGCGCGCGATGTGGCGGCGGCGAAGGGATGGAATGACGCCCATATCCACAGCGAGGCGTTTCAGCCCGCTCCCCCTGTCACAAGCGGCGTCGCAGGCGAGATCTTTACGGTCAAACTTGCCTCCACCGGCGAGCGCTGGCCGGTGCCTGCGGATAAGACCATCGCTCAGGTATTACAGGAAAACGGCGTGGACGTGCCGCTGTCCTGCGAAATGGGGATCTGCGGCGCCTGTCTGACGCCGGTGATTGACGGCGTGGTGGACCACAGGGATAGCGTGCAGTCGGAGGCAGAAAAAAGCGCGGCTGACCAGCAGGTGGCGCTCTGCTGTTCGCGGAGTCACTCCGGGGAGCTGGTAATTGCGCTGTAAAACGAAAAAACCCTGCGATATTGCTATCGCAGGGTTTTCGAATTTGGCGGAAGCGTAGAGATTCGAACTCTAGAACCCTTTCGGGTCGCCGGTTTTCAAGACCGGTGCCTTCAACCGCTCGGCCACGCTTCCAAAGTGAGGCGCACTATAAACATCTATTAGCGCCTTGTAAAGCAGGAATTTTTCTATTTTTGCCTGCAGGCGTTTGACTGCGCAAAAAGTCACCCGGACGCTTTCCTGCCCTCCCCCCTTCCCCCCTTGTACATACCGTTACACAGCAACGCTCATCCTTTTAAATCACCGTGGTATAGAATGCCAAAAAAAATAGACGGCCATGTGTTTTGTAATGGTAATAAATCCGGGTAATGCGGGTTTTAACGCATTACTGTCATAGCGCCTTACTGGTTGATGATGAAAATCAAAAATACGTTTTGCTTACATATCCTGATGGCCGTTTTGGCCATTTTAGTCCTGAGTTTTCACCCGCTGGTGACAAGCTTTGATCCGCCGCTTAAATTCCAGCCGCTGATCAAGTCCATGGCAGGGACGACAAAAGAACAGGCGGAAAAAATAGCCACAATTTCCCATGCTTTAGAAGGGAATGCTATTTTCTTCCTTGGTGCGTCTGAGGTCGCCACCTCAGAAGAGGAACATTACGCCGTATTTAATTATTTTAATAAGCAATTGCACCAGCCCGTCGTGGCTTATGGCGATGCGTTTGTCGATGACGAAACGCAATTTTTACTTCTCTCGCGTTTTAAAGATAGCCTTAACGCAAACAGCAAAGTGGTGCTGCTTCTGGCGCCTGACGGCTTTTATTCAAAAGGCCTGCCGCCCGCTATCTATGCGGATAATTTTCCGGGCTCGATTTTTAATCCCCTGATGAAGGATCCGCAGGCGCGCCCGTTCCTGGTTAATTACCTGAAGCATATTGATGCGAAAGAGATAAGCCATTTAACCTTCGGGCAAATGCGTGTGTATGGCTGGCATCCGGCGCTGATGTGGAACGAGCTGAGTTTTCAGTTTGCAAACTTCTGCACCCTGATTAAAAACGACTGGCTGTCGCTGCTCAACATCAGGCCACAGACAGCGCAGCCCTGGCCTCAGCAGCCAACCGCCCGTCTTTCCCCTGACTGGGATAAAGCGCTGGAGAATGCCCGCGAGTTGAATAAAAAGCGCCATCAGAGCGCGGCCACGCTGTGGATGGACAAAACGATTTACGACGAGGACGGTAAGCCGCAGCAGTGGGATGACACGCCGGTGGTGCCGGGGCAGTTCGCCGCGTTCAGGAAAACCGTTCAGCTTTTGAAAGCGCATCACGTGCAGGTGATTGCTATCGTCGACCCGGTTAACCCCTGGGCGCTTTACAATACCGACACCTTCCGCCCGTTCGATAAGCAGATTCAAACCATTCTGAAAGAGAACCAGATCCCGTATTTGGATATGTACGCCATGCCGTATCAGAACGGCTGGAACTGGGATCGTCTGCACCCTACCGAACTGGCCTGGGTGCCAATGCTTCGCTTTATTGCACAGAGTTTTAAATAATGAAAATCGCGATCCGTCTTTTTTGCCTTTATTTACTGCTGGCGATCACCGTCGTTGCATGGACCGCTGTCGATGACAGCATGAGTATGCAGCTGCATTTTGAATATCAAAAATTCTGAGGCGAAATGATGTACAGCTCAGGAATGTTTTTTGTCTGTTTATTTTCATCCGCGCTGGTGTTTGCGATGGTTAATCGTGTTTTACGCCACCGTCTGACCTGGCTAGTTTCCTTATCCGTGGTGACAGCATTAGGCTGGGGTTATATTTTTCAGGGCAATTACAGTGTTCCCGTGGCCGTCTTTTGCTGGTTTTATCTTGTCGCCACGTTAAAAGAAAAAGGCAGACTAAAAACCTGGCAGGCGGTCGTTTTAACGCTGCTGCCTCTGGTTCTGGTGAAATTACATTTTAATTATCACCTCGGCACAATCGGTCTCTCTTTTATGACCTTCCGCGCTGTGGATGTACTGCTGTATCGCAGTAAAAAAGAGGGCCAGAATTTCCTGCACTATTTCTGCTATCTCTTTATGCCCTTTATTATTCTGGCCGGCCCGATGTATCGCTGGCGGACATGGATGAGCGATGTGAATAAGCCGGCATTTGTCCTGAACCGCGAGCAGTTTTTAACGGCGCTGGAGCAAATTATTACCGGCATCATTCAGAAGTTCCTGTTTGCCATGCTGATCGATTCGCTCGTCGTGCAGCCCTGGAGCCATAAGCCGTTTACCCTGACCGTGGGCGTGGTGATGTCGATTGCCTACAGCGCCTATCTGTACTTCGACTTTGCGGGCTACAGCAATATGGCCATCGGCGCGGGCCGGCTGTTTGGGCTGAATATTCCGGCAAACTTCAACCTGCCGCTTCTTGCAAAGAACCCGCAGGATTTCTGGCGCCGCTTCCACATCAGCCTGTCCGAATGGCTGCGCGACGTGGTCTTTATGCCCGTCTATATGAACCTGATGAAGTTTAACTTTTTCCGCCAGAACAAAACGCTGGCGCAAAATATCGGTATTTTTTGCACCCTGTTCTGCATGGGGGCGTGGAATGGCCTGGAACGCCATTACGTCATCAGCGGCGCGCTGTTTGGCGCGATTTCCGTCGCGCACAACATGCTGCTGTGGTCAGCCAAACGCAGCCCAACGTTACACCGCGGATTGCAGTATCCGGCCGTTGCGTTTTTGGGACGAATTCTGACGCTGGGAAGCGCCGCAGGATCCCTTTACATCTTCAGTGGAATGTCACCTCTATGAAAAATCACTCCGATCTTCAGGAACTGCAGGATTTCTTGCGTGCGGCACTGCGCGATCCCGCCTCCCCGCAGCAGCTGGCCATCAGCGGCAGCGACGAAACCTTAAGCTGGCTCCAGCTTTCCTCTGCCGTGACGGACTGGGCAGAGCGTTATCGACGCTGCCAGCCCGCAGACGGTACGCCGATAGTGCTGTACGGCCATCAGCAGGCCGAGTTCGCCGTGGCGATCTATAGCTGCCTGCTGCACAACATTCCGTACATCCCGGTGGACTGCATCTACCCGCAGGAGCGGCTTCGCGAGATCTGCAACCTGACCGGCGCCCCTTATTACTACGACGTGGTGACGCGGCAGTTCATCGCCACCGGCGAGGCGGGCAAGGTGCTGGAGGAGCAGGATCTGGCCTATATCATGTTTACCTCAGGCAGCACCGGAAAACCGAAAGGCGTGCAGATTGGACGTGAAAGCGTATGGCACTTCATGAAGTGGGTCAGCCAGGACTTTTCGCTGCCGGAAAAACCGGTGCTGATGAACCACGCGGTGTTCAGCTTTGACCTCTCCCTGATCCCTCTGCTGGCGAACCTGGCGATGGGAGGCCACATCGTGCTGAATGCCAAAGAGGATATCCAGAAAGAGAACTGGCTCGAGCGACTGCAAAGCAACGCGGTCTCCGCCTGGGTTTCCACCCCCTCTTTTGCCTACCAGCAACTGCTTTCTCCGCACTTTAACAGCGAGTATTTGCCTGCACTCAGCGTCTTTATCTTCATTGGTGAAGTGCTCAATAAAGCGCTGGTGAAACAGCTCCGCCGACGTTTCCCGCAGGCCAAAATCATCAACTCCTATGGCCCAACGGAAGCGACCATTGCGACAACCGTGGTTGAGATCACGGATGAGATCCTTAACAGCGACAGCGCGGTGCTGCCGGTGGGCCTGATGATGCCGGACAGCAGAATGGAAATTTCCGCCGAGGGCGAGCTGATTATCTGGGGCAAAAACGTCATGCGCGGCTATTTAGGCCTGCTGCAGGAGAACGCGGCAAAACTGCTGCGTCGGGAAAATGATGCGTTCCGCGGCTACCGGACCGGCGATCTGGGTTATGAAGACGGGCTCATCTACTGCCAGGGCCGCAACGACAGCCAGGTCAAGCTGAATGGCTACCGCATCGAGATCGGCGAGATTGAAAACCGCCTGCTGGCCATGTCCGGCATCAGCGAAGCTGTGGTGATGCCGCTGATGAAACCCTGCGGCAGCGTGCTGCGCATCGCCGCGTTCTGCGTGACGGAGCTGGCACCGGATGCAATCAAAACCTCGCTGGCAAACGTGGTGCCTCACTACATGGTGCCTTCACAAATTATCGTAAAAGACGCTTTGCCGCTGAATCCTAACGGCAAAATTGACCGCAAGCTACTGGACGCTTACGCCCGCACACATTAATTATCCCAGGAAAAATGATGGAACACGATATTCTCGCCCTTTTTGAAAAAGTGTTATCCCGCAAGGTTGGCTTTCACGATGAGCTGATTGAATCCGACATTCTCGACTCCATTCTGGCAGTCGACATGGTGCTGGAGGTGCAGGACGTTTACGGCTGTATGATCCCGCCTACCGACGTGGCGACGGTGCTGAAAACCCCGGCCGATCTCGCCCGTTATATTGAAGAGAACCGTTAACGCCCCCTCCTCTGATGGCTCTGGGACTCACTCCAGAGTCCATCATTCGCTTTCCCCTTCTGGATACCATTCACACGAATGAAACCCACCGGTTTTACTATTTCTCCTACACTTTAGGGGTACTGTCGGTACGGGAAATAAAACAAGCCAACATCATGAAGACAATAATGGTTCGCTCTGCGCTCAGCCAGCGATCGTTGCGTCTTTAACAGAGGAGTCTGCGGTATGGCATTCGTAACAACGAAAGACGGCGTCAATATTTACTACAAAGACTGGGGTCCGAAGGAGGCTCAGCCCATTGTTTTCCATCACGGCTGGCCATTGAGTGCCGATGACTGGGATAACCAGATGCTCTTCTTCCTTGCGGAAGGCTATCGCGTTATCGCAATCGACCGCCGTGGTCACGGGCGTTCGGACCAGGTCAGCGAAGGGCACGATATGGATCATTATGCGGCTGACGCGTCGGCCGTGGTTGAAAGCCTGGATCTGCACAATGCGGTGCACGTCGGCCACTCTACCGGCGGTGGCCAGGTGGCCCGCTATGTTGCGAAGTACGGCCAGCCGCAGGGGCGCGTTGCCAAAGCGGTGCTCGTGAGCTCCGTTCCGCCGTTGATGGTGAAGACAGAAAACAACCCTGGCGGGACACCTGTTGAGGTTTTCGACGGCTTCCGTAAAGCGCTGGCCGCGAATCGCGCCCAGTTTTACCTCGACGTCGCCAGCGGTCCTTTTTATGGGTTTAACCGGGAGGGGGCCGAGGTTTCACAGGGCACCATTCAGAACTGGTGGCGTCAGGGCATGATCGGCAGCGCCAAGGCCCACTATGAGGGAATTAAGGCGTTTTCAGAAACCGATCAGACAGAGGATTTGAAAACCATTACGGTTCCCGTTCTGGTGATGCAGGGGGATGACGATCAGGTCGTGCCTTATAAGAATGCCGCCCTTCTGCAGGACCAGCTGCTGGCGAATAGCGTGCTGAAAATCTATCCGGGCTTCCCGCACGGGATGCATACCACCCACGCCGATACCATTAATGCGGATATTCTGGCCTTTATCCGCTCATAGACGTCAGGTTTTCTGATACGCGCAAAAAGAAAAACCCCAGCTTAACGAGTAAGCTGGGGTTTATATCTGGCGGAAGCGCAGAGATTCGAACTCTGGAACCCTTTCGGGTCGCCGGTTTTCAAGACCGGTGCCTTCAACCGCTCGGCCACACTTCCTGAGTGAGGCGAACTATAAACACCTCACCGCATGCTGTAAAGAGTGGCTGCAATCGTTCGCTTTAAAATTAGCCAAAATGTGCTTAATCGGTTGAACTGACAACACATCGGCGATTTTCTCAGCATAAAATCCAGCCCTCTCGCTTAGTGCTTTTTGATGTACATATCTTTTGTAAAATAGTACCCCAGCTTATCCGGCGTAAAGCCACCCACCCACGGTTTCACCAGGTGCGTACGGACGTAGTGATAAACCGGAATGGCAGGCACATCACGCCCAAGCAGATCTTCCGCCTGCTGGTAGAACTTACCCCGCTCTGCCGGCGTTTTGGCTTTTGCGGCGTTGATCAAGGCTTGATCGTAGTCCGGGTTGCTGTACTGGCTGGTGTTTTCACTGTCGCCGGTACGGAAGTTGTTCAGGAAGGTCGCCGCGTCGTCGTAGTCGGCAATCCAGGCGTAGCGCACCGCGTCAAAGTTGTGGGTGTGCATGGTATCCAGCATGGTTTTCCACTCCTGATTTTGCAGCTTCGCGTCTACGCCGAGGTTTTTCTTCCACATAGAGCTGGCCGCAATCGCGATGCGCTGGTGCGATTCAGAGGTGTTATAGAGCAGGTTGAAGCTCAGAGGATGGCTTTCGTTATACCCGGCCTCGTTGAGCAGTTTTTTCGCCTCAGCAATGCGCTTGTCCAGCGGCCAGCTGGCGTAATCCGGATTCTGCAGCTTGACCCCGCCGATGTCCGGCTGGCTAATCAGCCACGCCGGGCGCTGCCCCTGCCCCATCACCTTCTCAGCGATGATGTCTTTATCCAGCGCCATGTTCAGCGCCTTGCGCACGCGGGCATCGTTGAACGGCGGGCGCGTGGTGTTGAATTCGTAGTAATAGGTCGCCAGCTGCGGGGAGACGTCCAGCTGGCTGCCCAGCGTTTTCTTCAGCTGAGCAAACTGGTTAATGGGTACCGTATACACAATATCAATTTCGCCCGCTTTATAGCGGTTCACATCCGAGGCCTCGGAGGTGATCGGCAGATAGGTGACTTTGTTAATAACGGTATGCGCGTTATCCCAGTAGCGCGGGTTACGCTCCGCCACAATGCGTTCGTTGACCACCCACTGGGACAGCTTATACGCTCCGCTGCTGACGAAATGCTCCGGTTTGGTCCACTTTTCGCCGAAACGGCCAATCAGCACTTTATCCACCGGCACCAGCGACGGGTGCGCCAGCATCGCCAGGAACGCCGCGTTGGGCTGGGTGAGCGTCACTTCCAGCGTGGTATCGTTAATTGCTTTTACGCCCAGCGTGTCGGGGGATTTTTTCCCCTGAGCGATATCGGCCGCGTTGACGATATGCATGTTGCCGGGATAGCTGGCGTACGGTGAAACGGTTTTTGGATCAACCAGGCGCTGCCAGCTCCAGACCACATCCTCTGCGGTAATGGCCGTCCCGTCGCTCCAGGTGATGCCCGGACGTAAGTGGAACGTCCAGACGGTGTTGTCCTTGTTCTCCCATTTTTCAGCCAGCCGGGGTTGGATTTCCCCTGACGGGGAGACGCTCACCAGCCCTTCGAATAAATCGCTGATAATATTGAATTCGACATCGCTTTCGACTTTATGCGGGTCGAGCGAGGCCGGTTCGCTGCCATTGTTTCTGACCAGTTCCTGTTTTTCGGCCAGCGCTGTTCCTGCTGGCACGTTAGCCGCCCAGGTCGCCGTGCTGGCGCACAGGATCCCGGCGGTGAGTAAAGAGAGCGTAAAGCGCGTGCGTGTTTGTGGTTTCATTTCCTTCGCCTTATTGTCTGTTTTATGACGATCCGGAGATAACTCTTAGCGCCCGAAAGGCAATAACGCAATATTTTTCAGTAACCTATAAGAGGTTAATCTGGTAAATACTTTTAAACCGCCGTTCATACTGGTTACACATGCTTTTGCAGAAGAAATAACCACCTTCAGCGCTAACGTGCTGAGTAAAGATGGGTAAAACCACTTTGAGACTGGCGCGCCGTTTCCTATTCTTTCCGTTAATTACATCTGTCATAAGAGAGTGACTCATGGATCGTATAATTACTTCCTCACGCGACCGCACATCGCTACTCAGCACCCACAAGGTGCTGCGCAATACCTATTTCATGCTCAGCCTGACGCTGGCGTTTTCGGCTATCACCGCTACCGCCAGTACCGTGCTGATGCTGCCGTCTCCGGGCCTGATCCTGACGCTGGTGGGGATGTACGGTCTGATGTTCCTGACCTACAAAACCGCTGATAAACCGGTCGGTATTCTTTCCGCGTTCGCCTTCACCGGCTTCCTGGGTTATATCCTGGGGCCGATCCTGAACGCGTATCTGTCTGCCGGTATGGGTGACGTGATTGGCATGGCGCTGGGCGGTACCGCGCTGGTGTTCTTCTGCTGCTCGGCCTACGTGCTGACCACGCGCAAGGATATGTCCTTCCTTGGCGGTATGCTGATGGCGGGTATCGTAGTGGTGCTGATTGGTATGGTGGCAAACATCTTCCTGCAGCTGCCTGCCCTGCACCTGGCGATTAGCGCGGTGTTTATCCTGCTGTCATCCGGCGCGATCCTGTATGAAACCAGCAACATTATTCACGGCGGTGAGACCAACTACATCCGCGCGACCGTGAGCCTGTATGTGTCGCTGTACAACATCTTCGTCAGCCTGCTGAGCATCCTGGGCTTCGCCAGCCGCGATTAAGCAGACCTGCTGAAACAAAAAGGAGAATGCCTCAGGCATTCTCCTTTTTTTATGCCCTAGTCACCGCGGCAAATATAGGTGGGATAGAGCCGGTCCTGAATCATCCACACGGAAGAGGAAAGTTTGGACAGAGTGATATAGTAACGCGCCCCCGGACGCGCAAAGCTTCCCCACAACGCATCGGGCGTATTGTCATTATGTCGACGCAAGGTATTCTTATAGGTCAACATAATAACATGGTCATTCGTTCGCCGCTCCCACGTAAAATTCACGTCGCGATCGACAATCATCTCTTTCCCTTTTATCCTTGAAGCGCCTTTATAGGTTGTTAAGCCAGTACCATCCGCACGTACATAGAACTGAGCTATGGCATTTACCTTCACTTCGCTTGGTTTTCCCTCATTTCGGGTAAAATTAAATTCGGTAGTACAAGCCAGGACATCTTGCGTATCGTTTTGGGAAGGAGAGAAAGCCACTACCATCAAGCTTCCGATCATAGCCCCCCCGAGTCCAAACAGGAGTTTTGTTTTCATTCTTCGGGACCACTTTTATAACGAATACTTTTGCACGGGCTGCTTTTATTTACCGGACACGCCCCAATAAAAATCTCATCCGCAGCAGAAAGTGTAAGTCGTTCACTAAAATAATAAATATCGTATTCCTCCTGTTGGCACATGACATTATTTTCCTCAAGCAACCTTGATATTTTTGACATTTTTAATGGCCGATCCTGTTCGTTGATAAACCAGAATCTACAGCTTCCGATTGTTTCATTGATTGCTTTAAGTTCTTCGGGCGCGATGACGTAATGCAAACGATACAATAAAAACGCAATTCCTATTGATGTAGCAGTGAGCACGAATAGACCTGTCCGTCTTGTGAGTCGAGCCCGACTCCATATTTTCGATATTTTACTGTTGAAGGATACGGAAATCGATGCAGGTACCGGGTCGGGTACACAAAAAAGCAGCTTTGGGTGACTGGCAACTTCCGCATCAAAACGAAAACCAAAACGTGGCAAGGTAACAATCATATCCTGACGCTCACCCAAAACCTGAAAACTCTTACGTAGCTCACTCACCGCCTTATTAAGATTATTGCCTGATGGGGTAAAGCCATACGCTTCCCAGACACGTGTGATTAACTCTTCCCGGCTGAGATCGCATCCTTTATTACGAATAAACTCCTGTAAAAGCCGGGCAGCGGGAGCCGAGAGGGTTAATACCGACTCTGGTTGTCCGACCAGGCTAATTGCGTGTGTCTCTGGATTAAATAATAACGAATTATTGCATATAAATCTGTCTCTTATACACATCT
>NZ_JAAQOK010000015.1:0-93357 GCF_011683705.1 Enterobacter sp. 725m/11
GGTGTAGCGTGCAACATCTTTACGCTTCAGGTAGTCGAGCAGTTTACGACGCTGAGAAACCATGCGCAGCAGACCACGACGGCTGTGGTGATCTTTTTTGTGCTCTGCAAAGTGACCCTGCAGGTGGTTAATCTGTGCAGTCAGCAGTGCAACCTGAACTTCGGTAGAACCGCTGTCGTTAGTACCACGACCAAACTCAGAAACGATTTTAGCTTTAGCTTCAACGCTTAGAGACATTTTCAAACTCCAAAGTATAAAAAATGTAAGGGTGCCGATCTCTAATTCAGCGACCCCATGTACGCCCCGCAGATTGTTAAACAATTTACCGGGCATTAAGCGGCGATATTCTACTCGTCTCCCCTGCTTATCGCAAGGTGAGGCGTAATCACCGTCACGCGTCGACCGGATATTCGACGACCAGACGACGCGGCGCAACGCGCCCTTCACCGTCCATTTCGCCCATACCGATGAATTTCCCTTCGTCACCTTCCGTCACGCGTACCAGTCCATCCAGCGGCGCATCCGTCGTACGAACCGGGTTTCCGTTTTTAAAGTAAACGGACGATGTTAAAGGAAGATTAACGATCGGGAAGTCCGCTGCCGGACTGTCCATTGGCATCAGCAGTGGATCCAGCAAATCTGCTGGTTCCACTCCCTGCGCTTGTGCCTGTTCAGCCAGCGCGCGCAGCTGCTCAAGCGTCACCATGCGTTCCACCGGATATTTACTGACCGCCAGACGACGCAGATAAATCACATGCGCACCGCAGCCCAGCTTTTCACCCAGGTCGTCGATGATGGTGCGAATATAGGTCCCTTTCGAACAGTGGACTTCCAGCTCCAGCTCGTCACCTTCGTGGCGAATGAACAGCAGCTCATACACGGTTATCGGACGCGCTTCGCGCGGGACGTCAATTCCCTGGCGCGCATATTCGTAGAGCTTCTTGCCCTGATATTTCAGCGCCGAATACATCGATGGCACCTGCATCGTGTCTCCGCGGAAGCTCTCCAGGGCCGCATCAAGCTGTTCGGCGCTGAAGGTCACCGGGCGCTCTTCCACCACCTGACCATCCGCGTCGGAAGTATCCGTACGCTGGCCCAGCTTAGCGATAACGCGGTAGCGTTTATCGGAATCGAGCAGGTACTGGGAAAACTTTGTCGCTTCACCCAGGCAAATCGGCAGCATGCCGGTCGCCAGCGGATCCAGCGCGCCGGTGTGGCCCGCACGGTTAGCGTTATAAATACGCTTCACTTTTTGCAGCACGTCGTTGCTGGATGCACCCTGTGGTTTATCCAGCAGCAGCACGCCATGCACGTCGCGACCGCGACGACGAGGACGACTCATCAGTCCTCCTTGCTGTCGTCCGTCGGGTTAACACGACGTTCGTCGTCATGTTTCACCACGCTGGTCACCAGGTTGGACATGCGCATACCTTCGACCAGCGAGTTGTCGTAGAAGAAGGTCAGCTCGGGAACAATACGCAGGCGCATCGCTTTGCCGAGCAGAGAGCGGATGAAACCAGAGGCTTCCTGCAGTGCTTTAATGCCGTTTTTAACCGCCGCTTCGTCCTGATCGTTCAGGAAGGTCACGAACACTTTGGCATAGGCCAGGTCACGAGACATTTCCACGCCAGAGACGGTGGTCATCATACCGATACGCGGATCTTTGATTTCGCGTTGCAGGATGAGTGCGATCTCTTTCTGCATCTCCTGCGCCACGCGCTGTGGGCGACCAAATTCTTTCGCCATAATAAATTCTCCAGACAAAAAAGGGGCTAAAAGCCCCTTTTAAAATTATTGCCGGGTGGCACGAGGCGATCCCGGCCTACATATGGACTTATCCCTAAGGATTAGTCGATGCTGCGTTGGATCTCGATGATTTCGAACACTTCGATCATATCGCCAACGCGAACGTCGTTGTAGTTCTTAACGCCGATACCACATTCCATGCCGTTACGGACTTCGTTAACGTCATCTTTGAAGCGGCGCAGGGATTCCAGCTCGCCTTCGTAGATAACCACGTTGTCACGCAGTACGCGGATTGGGTTGTGACGCTTGATGGTACCTTCGGTAACCATACAGCCCGCGATCGCACCGAATTTCGGTGATTTGAACACGTCACGCACTTCAGCCAGACCGATGATCTGCTGTTTCAGCTCAGGAGACAGCATACCGCTCATCGCGGCTTTCACTTCGTCGATCAGGTTATAGATGACGGAGTAGTAGCGCAGATCCAGGCTTTCCGCTTCGATCACGCGGCGAGCAGATGCATCAGCACGCACGTTGAAGCCAACCAGGATAGCGTTGGATGCCGCAGCCAGGGTTGCGTCGGTTTCGGTGATACCACCTACGCCAGAACCGATGATCTTCACTTTCACTTCGTCGGTAGACAGTTTCAGCAAGGAGTCGGAGATCGCTTCCACAGAACCCTGAACGTCTGCTTTCAGAACGACGTTCACTTCGTGAACTTCGCCTTCAGCCATGTTCGCAAACATGTTCTCAAGTTTAGATTTCTGCTGACGCGCCAGCTTAACTTCACGGAACTTGCCCTGACGATACAGTGCCACTTCACGCGCTTTCTTCTCGTCACGCACAACGGTCACTTCATCACCGGCAGCCGGAACACCGGACAGACCCAGGATTTCCACTGGAATGGACGGACCTGCTTCCAGCACTTCCTGACCCAGTTCGTTACGCATCGCACGAACGCGACCGTATTCGAAGCCACACAGAACGATGTCGCCCTTGTTCAGCGTACCTTCGCGAACCAGAACCGTTGCAACCGGACCACGACCTTTATCCAGGAAGGATTCGATTACCGCACCGCTCGCCATACCTTTACGAACGGCTTTCAGCTCCAGAACTTCGGCCTGAAGCAGGATAGCGTTCAGCAGGTCGTCGATACCAGTACCCGCTTTTGCAGATACAGGGATGAACTGCGCTTCGCCGCCCCACTCTTCCGGCATAACGCCGTACTGAGACAGTTCGTTCTTCACGCGGTCCAGATCGGCTTCTGGCTTATCGATTTTGTTGACCGCAACAACCAGAGGCACCTGCGCCGCTTTCGCGTGCTGGATAGCTTCAATGGTCTGTGGCATAACGCCGTCGTCTGCTGCAACAACCAGTACAACGATATCCGTAGCCTGAGCACCACGAGCACGCATTGAGGTGAACGCTGCGTGGCCTGGGGTATCCAGGAAGGTGATCATGCCGTTTTCAGTTTCTACGTGGTAAGCACCGATGTGCTGGGTAATACCACCCGCTTCGCCGGAGGCAACTTTCGTAGAACGAATGTAGTCGAGCAGAGAGGTTTTACCGTGGTCAACGTGACCCATGATGGTCACAACCGGTGCACGCGGTTCAGCCGCAGCGCCAGTGTCACGGTCGCTCATTACTGCTTCTTCCAGCTCGTTTTCACGACGCAGGATAACTTTGTGGCCCATCTCTTCGGCAACCAGCTGTGCGGTTTCCTGGTCGATAACCTGGTTGATGGTCGCCATTGCGCCCAGCTTCATCATCGCTTTGATGACCTGAGAGCCTTTAACCGCCATCTTGTTCGCCAGATCGCCAACGGTGATGGTTTCGCCAATCACGACGTCACGGTTAACCGCCTGAGCTGGCTTCTGGAAGCCCTGCTGCAGAGAAGAACCTTTACGCTTGCCGCCTTTACCACCGCGAACCGCTGCACGAGCTTCTTCGCGGTCAGCTTTAGATTCAGCGTGTTTGTTACCTTTCTTAGCCGGACGCGCGGCTTTTGCATTACGACCACGGCCACGGCCGCCTTCTACTTCACGGTCGTTATCATCTTCAGCCTGACGCGCATGCTGAGAAGTGGTCACGTGATAGTCGCTGGTGTCTTCAGTCGGTTCAGCGGTATTCACGCCATTCTTCTCGTTTTCTTCTGCCATACGGCGCGCTTCTTCAGCGACGCGGCGAGCTTCTTCTTCCAGCTTACGGCGGGCTTCTTCTTCCGCTTTACGCTTCAGCTCGGCAGCTTCATTTTCACGGCGGGCTTTTTCAGCCTGGGCGGTTTTGGTCATTTCGTCTGTCTGTTGATTGCTCACTTTGTCTTTTTCCGCAGCGTCACGCTTCACTTTATCACTGGCGTCGCGTTTCGCTTTTTCTGCGGCCTCACGTTCAGCTTTTAATTCTGCTTCACGTTTGGCGGCTGCTTCCGCCTCACGCTGAGCTTGTTCTTCCGCTTCACGCTGTGCCTGCTCTTCCGCGGCAAGGCGTTCTGCCTCTTGCGGATCACGTTTTACAAAGGTGCGCGTCTTGCGGACTTCAATTTGTACCGATTTGCTTTTGCCACCGGTACCAGGAATGTTTAACGTGCTGCGCGTTTTGCGCTGCAGCGTTAACTTGTCAGGCGTAGAACCGTGTTCGCGGTTCAGGTGCGTTAACAAGGTTTGTTTTTCTTGTGCGGTCACCGAGTCATCAGCGGACTTCGGGATCCCTGCATCAGCAAATTGCTGTACCAGGCGGTCCACGGAGGTCTGAATCTCAGCAGCCAGCGATTTTACAGTTACATCAGTCATGCTGTTCCTTCCTGCTACAGTTTATTACGCTTCGTCGCCGAACCAGCAAATATTACGTGCGGCCATGATGAGTTCGCCGGCTTTCTCGTCGGTTAAACCTTCGATATCGGCCAGGTCATCAACGCCTTGCTCAGCGAGATCTTCCAGCGTACAAACACCACGGGCAGCCAGCTTGAACGCAATCGCACGATCAAGACCTTCCAGATTCAGCAGGTCATCAGCCGGCTTCTTATCGCCAAGGCTTTCTTCCTGAGCCAGTGCCAGGGTGGTCAGTGCGTTTTTAGCGCGTTCACGCAGGGCTTCAACGGTTGGCTCATCCAGACCGTCAATTTCCAGCAGCTCTTTCATTGGCACATAGGCCAGTTCTTCCAGCGTAGAGAAACCTTCTTCTACCAGAACAGTGGCGAAGTCTTCGTCAATGTCGAGGTATTTGGTGAAGGTATCGATCGCCGCATGGGCTTCAGCCTGATGCTTAGCCTGCAGGTCATCAACGGTCATGACGTTGAGTTCCCAGCCGCTCAGCTGTGACGCCAGGCGTACGTTCTGACCGTTACGGCCAATCGCCTGTGCCAGGTTGCCCGCTTCAACAGCGATATCCATGGTGTGTTTGTCTTCGTCAACAACGATAGACGCGACATCAGCCGGAGCCATTGCGTTGATCACGAACTGCGCCGGGTTGTCGTCCCACAGAACGATATCAATACGCTCGCCGCCCAGTTCGGTAGAAACCGCCTGAACGCGCGCACCGCGCATACCGACGCAAGCACCGACCGGGTCGATACGCTTGTCGTTGGTTTTCACCGCAATTTTCGCACGAGAGCCTGGATCGCGAGCTGCTGCTTTGATCTCAATAACTTCTTCGCCGATTTCCGGCACTTCGATGCGGAACAGTTCAACCAGCATTTCTGGTTTAGAACGGGTCACGAACAGCTGTGCACCACGCGCTTCAGGGCGTACGGCGTACAGAACACCACGAATACGGTCGCCCGGGCGGAAGTTTTCACGCGGCAGCATGTCTTCACGCAGGATCACGGCTTCAGCGTTGCCCGGCATCCCTTCGGATTTAATTTCCAGAGAGATGTTGTCACGGTTCACTTTCTTCACCACGCCAGTGATGATTTCGCCTTCCTGATCGCGGAACTGATCGACAACCAGCGCGCGCTCGGCTTCGCGCACTTTCTGCACGATAACCTGCTTAGCGGTCTGGGTGGTGATACGGTCGAAGGTCACAGATTCAATCTGATCTTCAACGTAGTCACCCACGTTCAGACTTTCGTCTTCAAAACGTGCCGCTTCCAGGGTGATCTCTTTGGTCGGCTGGGTCACTTCTTCAACGATTACCCAACGACGGAATGTATCGAAGTCACCGCTTTTACGATCGATTTCTACGCGAACATCGATCTCTTGTTCGTATTTTTTCTTGGTTGCTGTAGCCAGTGCACTTTCCAGCGCTTCGAAAATTTTCTCACGCGGCAGTGATTTCTCGTTGGAGACGGCTTCAACAACAGCCAAAATTTCTTTGTTCATCGCGGGCTTTTCACCTCAATCCAGACTGTTAAAAGTGGGGAACCAGGTTCGCCTTCTGGATATTACTCAGCGCGAACACTTCATCTTTGCCTTCGACTGTTACCGTGATCATTTCACCATCAACGGCTTTGATAATTCCCTGCCATTTACGGCGGTTCTGTACGGCCATACGCAGAACGAGAGCCACTTCTTCACCGGTAAAGCGCACATAGTGCTCGGCCGTGAACATCGGGCGATCCAGGCCAGGTGAGGAAACTTCCAGGTTGTACGCAACGGTAATCGGGTCTTCAACATCAAGAACCGCACTCACCTGGTGGCTGACATCAGCACAATCATCAACATTGATGCCATCTTCACTATCAATATAGATGCGCAGCGTCGATGTACGGCCGCGAACGAATTCGATGCCGACCAGTTCGTAGCCCAGTGCTTCGACCGGTGCAGTAATCATCTCTGTTAATTTTTGCTCTAATGTGGACAAGCCCACCCCCAAGACATAAAAAAAGGGCGTAAAGCCCAGTTATTCTGTAGTCAGATAACAAAAAACCCCGATAAATCGGGGCTTTAGATAACTGAACCCTATAGCCACAACTGTGGCCTGGAGCACTCTCCGAAAGAATTTTTTCAAATCCAGCTACGAAGGCTCTAAGTCTTCACAGTATATTTGAAAAAGAACTTTATGGGAAAGTGGTTGCGGGGGCCGGATTTGAACCGACGACCTTCGGGTTATGAGCCCGACGAGCTACCAGGCTGCTCCACCCCGCGCCTGAAACGTGGCAAATTCTACGCGTTTTGGACAGAATTTGCAAATAATGCTGGGATTTGGTACCGAAGACGGGACGTAAAATCGGCGTTTAGTATATTGATAGTTGCCCCCACCTGTCAACCCAGCTTCCGCCAGAGAGAACAGACCAAATTTTTTACAAAAAACGCATGAGTCTCTTCCGGTATTCGATAAAAGATGATTAAATGAATACTCACTTATTTTGCATAAAAATGCACAAGAGAACGAAAGCGGTCTCTAATCAGTCAATCAAGCAGGGTTTTATTCTATGACGACGATTCTCAAGCATCTTCCGGTAGGACAACGTATTGGCATCGCTTTCTCAGGCGGCCTGGATACCAGCGCTGCACTGCTGTGGATGCGCCAGAAGGGAGCGGTTCCGTATGCATATACTGCGAACCTGGGTCAGCCGGATGAGGACGATTACGATGCTATTCCTCGTCGCGCTAAAGAGTATGGCGCAGAAAACGCGCGACTGATTGACTGCCGTAAGCAACTGGTTGCTGAAGGTATCGCCGCTATTCAGTGCGGTGCGTTCCATAACACCACGGGCGGCCTGACCTATTTCAACACCACCCCGCTGGGTCGTGCCGTCACCGGCACCATGCTGGTTGCCGCCATGAAAGAAGATGGCGTAAACATCTGGGGTGACGGCAGCACCTATAAAGGCAACGATATCGAACGTTTCTATCGTTATGGCCTGCTGACCAACGCGGAGCTGCAGATCTACAAGCCGTGGCTGGATACCGACTTCATCGACGAGCTGGGTGGTCGTCATGAGATGTCTGAGTTTATGATTGCCTGCGGCTTTGACTACAAAATGTCCGTTGAGAAAGCCTACTCTACCGACTCCAACATGCTGGGCGCGACGCACGAAGCGAAGGACCTGGAATTCCTGAACTCCAGCGTGAAGATCGTTAACCCGATCATGGGCGTGAAGTTCTGGGACGAGAGCGTGAAGATCCCGGCAGAAGAAGTGACCGTGCGTTTCGAACGTGGTCATCCGGTTGCCCTGAACGGTAAGACCTTCTCTGACGACGTTGAACTGATGCTGGAAGCAAACCGCATCGGCGGTCGTCACGGTCTGGGCATGAGCGATCAGATTGAAAACCGTATCATCGAAGCGAAAAGCCGCGGTATCTATGAAGCTCCGGGGATGGCGCTGCTGCACATCGCTTACGAGCGTCTGCTGACCGGTATTCACAACGAAGACACCATCGAGCAGTATCACTCTCATGGTCGTCAACTGGGCAAACTGCTGTATCAGGGTCGCTGGTTCGATCCGCAGGCGCTGATGCTGCGTGACGCGCTGCAGCGTTGGGTAGCGAGCGCGATCACCGGTGAAGTGACGCTGGAACTGCGTCGTGGTAACGACTACTCCATTCTTAACACCGTGTCGGACAACCTGACCTATAAAGCCGAGCGTCTGACCATGGAAAAAGGTGAGTCTGTGTTTTCTCCGGACGACCGTATTGGTCAGTTGACCATGCGTAACCTGGACATCACCGATACCCGTGAGAAGCTGTTCAACTACGTTGAGAATGGTCTGCTCTCCGCGAATTCCGGTAACGGCCTGCCGCAGGTTGAGAACCTGGAGAATAGCGATAAGAAGTAATCGCTGATGTAACATGCAAAAGGCGCCCAATGGGCGCCTTTTTGTTTGGCTTTTGTAGGGCGGGTAAGCGCAGCGCCACCCGCCATTTTGCCCGATGGCGCTGCGCTTAACGGGCCTACGAAAGGCAAAAGCTACAGACGAAAAAAAAGACGTCTTGCGACGTCTTTCTTCTGGAATATTGGTACCGAGGATGGGACTCGAACCCACAAGCCCGTTAGGGCACTACCACCTCAAGGTAGCGTGTCTACCAATTCCACCACCTCGGTACGGAATACTTACTGCGGGATATCGCTGGTTGGCTTAGCCGGTGCAGCTGGCTGAGTCTGCTCAGTTTTGGCTGGCGCGCTCAGATTTTCCCACTCGCTTCCTTTGCTGGTCTTGTTGCTGTTGATATTGCCCAGCACCAGACTGATGATGAAGAACAGCGTAGCCAGAATCGCCGTCGTGCGGGTCATGAAGTTCGCAGAACCACTTGAACCGAACAGCGTACCGGAAGCGCCTGCTCCGAAGGAGGCTCCCATATCAGCGCCTTTACCTTGCTGCAGCATAATCAGCGCTACGAGAGCGATGGCTACAATAAGGAAAATAACTAAAAGAGCTTCGTACATAATCAACCTGTTCCTTGCGGATTTGCCGCATACCAATGCTTCGACCAATTAGCAGGATTTTTGTTTCCCACTGAAGCGGGTGTGAATACTAACCAAAGCGAATCACCTTCGCAAGGGCATTTTCGACGCATTGTATCAACTGCGGAAAAAAACAGCAAAAAGCCATTAATTGCTTAAAACAAAGGCGGCAAACGCCGCCTTTTTAAACATTTAGCATGCAAGATTATGCAGCTTTTACGGCATCAGCAATACGGTGCGCAAATTCGGTGACCTGCGCTTCGTCTTCGCCTTCCACCATCACGCGGATCAGCGGTTCGGTACCAGACTTACGCAGCAGCACGCGTCCACGGCTGCCCAGCGCCGCTTCAACGTCAGCCATTACCGCTTTCACGTTGTCATTTTCCAGCGGATCGCCTTTACCCGCAGTGAAACGCACGTTCACCAGGATCTGCGGGAACATTTTCATCCCGCTGCACAGATCGTGCAGGCTCATATGGTTGCGCGCCATCGCGGCAACCACCTGCAGCGCGGCAACAATGCCGTCACCGGTAGTGGTTTTATCGAGCAGAATCACGTGGCCGGAGTTCTCAGCACCAATGCGCCAGCCCTTCTCCTGCAATTTTTCCAGCACATAGCGGTCACCCACTTTCGCGCGAACAAACGGAATACCGAGCTGTTTCAGCGCCAGCTCCAGACCCATGTTGCTCATCAGGGTCCCTACCGCGCCGCCGCGCAGCTGACCCTGGCGCAGGCCTTCACGGGCAATGATGTAGAGGATCTGATCGCCGTCGACTTTATTACCTTCGTGGTCAACCATGATCACGCGGTCACCGTCGCCGTCCAGGGCAATACCCAGATCGGCTTTTTCCGCCAGCACGCGCGCCTGCAGGGCGCGCACGTCCGTCGCCCCGACTTCTTCGTTAATATTCAGACCATCCGGCTCGCAGCCGATGGCGATCACTTTCGCACCCAGCTCGCGGAAGACATTCGGCGCGATGTGATAGGTCGCACCGTTCGCACAGTCCACCACAATTTTAAGATGCGCCAGGCTCAGCTCGTTCGGGAAGGTGCCTTTGCAGAATTCGATATAACGACCCGCCGCATCGACGATACGGTTCGCTTTACCCAGCTCGGCGGAATCAACACAGGTGATCTCTTTTTCCATTTCGGCTTCAATGGCCTCTTCCACTTCGTCCGGCAGCTTAGTGCCGTCAATGGAGAAGAACTTGATGCCGTTGTCGTAGAACGGGTTATGAGACGCCGAGATCACAATTCCCGCTTCCGCGCGGAAGGTGCGCGTAAGGTAGGCAACAGCAGGCGTTGGCATTGGGCCAGTAAAAGAGGCTGAAAGCCCTGCAGCCGCCAGACCCGCTTCCAACGCAGATTCCAGCATATAGCCCGAAATACGGGTATCTTTACCAATAATGATCTTACGTGAGCCATGACGCGCCAGCACCTTGCCGGCAGCCCAGCCGAGCTTCAGAACAAAATCAGGGGTAATTGGAGCATCGCCTACGCGCCCACGGATACCATCGGTACCAAAATACTTACGATTACTCATAGCGTTTGTTTTCCTTCGCTGCCAGTGTGGCTTCCACCACACGCATGGCTTCTACTGTTTCTTTGACGTCATGGACACGGATAATGTGCGCGCCTTGCATCGCCGCAATTACCGCGCAGGCCAGGCTGCCACTCAGGCGCTCGCTCGGTCCTACATTCAGCAATTGGCCAATCATCGACTTTCTCGACATACCCACCAGCAGTGGCAGACCAAAGTGATGAAATTCCGATAAGCGCGCAAGCAACGCATAATTGTGTGAGAGATTTTTACCGAAACCGAACCCCGGGTCGAGCAGCAATTTATCTTTTGGGATGCCTGCACGCTCACAGCGTTCAATATGCTCAATAAAGAAGCGATTCACGTCGGCAAAGACGTCATCATACTTCGGCGCTTCCTGCATGGTTTTCGGTTGCCCCTGCATGTGCATCAGGCATACCGGCAGGCCCGTTTCTGCAGCGGCCTCGATCGCACCCGGTTCGGTCAGCGAGCGGATATCATTGATAATGTGAGCACCCACTCTCGCCACTTCACGGATCACTTCTGGTTTGGACGTGTCGACGGAGATCCACACCTCGAAACGTTGCGCGATTGCCTCAACCACCGGCACCACGCGCGCCAGCTCTTCTTCCACCGAAACATCTGCCGCGCCGGGACGCGTCGATTCACCGCCCACGTCAATGATGGTGGCACCCGCGTTGATCATTAGATTTGCGTGCTTAACCGCGTCGATAAGCGTGTTATGCGTGCCGCCGTCAGAGAAGGAGTCAGGGGTAACATTCAGGATCCCCATCACGTGCGGATGTGAAAGATCAAGATGCGAGTCCTGGGCGAAGAGTTTCATGGTCAAATCCCTGGTTTTAGTATGGTTTAACGGAAAAGAAAAACCCCGGAGCAAGCTCCAGGGTTTGGGGTACAGACAAACGCTTCAACAGCAGTGACTTACTTGTCGCCCAACTGCTCTGACATGGTGTTGCCCGGGTTTGGCGTACGCGGTTCATCAACCGGACGCGGCGCGCGCGGGGTACCATTGTTGTCAGAATTGTTGGAAGCGCCTGGGTCTTCCCAGCCTGCTGGCGGACGCACTTCGCGGCGAGCCATCAGGTCGTCAATCTGCGGTGCATCGATGGTCTCATATTTCATGAGCGCATCTTTCATCGAATGCAGAATGTCCATATTGTCGTTCAGGATCTGACGCGCGCGACCGTAGTTACGTTCAATCAGCGCTTTCACTTCCTGGTCGATGATACGTGCCGTCTCATCGGACATATGTTTTGCTTTCGCTACGGAGCGGCCCAGGAATACTTCACCCTCTTCCTCTGCATACAGCAGCGGACCGAGTTTGTCGGAGAAGCCCCATTGAGTCACCATGTTACGCGCCAGGTTTGTCGCCACTTTAATGTCGTTCGACGCACCGGTAGAAACATGTTCCGGACCGTAGATGATCTCTTCTGCCAGACGACCGCCGTACAGGGTCGAAATCTGGCTTTCCAGCTTCTGACGGCTGGCGCTGATCGCGTCGCCCTCAGGCAGGAAGAAGGTCACACCCAGCGCACGGCCGCGCGGAATAATCGTTACCTTGTGTACCGGATCGTGTTCCGGCACCAGGCGACCGATAATCGCGTGACCCGCTTCGTGGTAAGCCGTGGACTCTTTCTGCGCTTCCGTCATCACCATGGAGCGACGTTCCGCACCCATCATGATTTTGTCTTTCGCTTTCTCGAACTCCACCATGGAGACCACGCGCTTGTTACCGCGAGCGGCAAACAGTGCAGCTTCGTTGACCAGGTTAGCCAGGTCCGCACCGGAGAAGCCCGGGGTACCGCGCGCAATGATTGCCGCGTCGATATCTGGCGCCAGCGGTACGCGACGCATGTGCACTTTCAGAATCTGTTCACGACCACGAACATCCGGCAGACCGACAACAACCTGACGGTCGAAACGGCCTGGACGCAGCAGCGCAGGGTCAAGTACATCCGGACGGTTAGTCGCCGCGATAACGATAATACCTTCGTTACCTTCGAAGCCGTCCATCTCAACCAGCATCTGGTTCAGGGTCTGCTCACGCTCATCGTGACCACCGCCCAGGCCCGCGCCACGCTGGCGGCCTACGGCGTCGATTTCATCGATAAAGATGATGCACGGTGCTGCCTTCTTGGCCTGCTCGAACATGTCACGCACACGAGATGCACCGACACCCACGAACATTTCAACGAAGTCAGAACCTGAAATAGTAAAGAACGGCACCTTCGCTTCACCCGCGATGGCTTTCGCCAGCAGGGTTTTACCGGTACCCGGAGGGCCTACCATCAGGACGCCTTTCGGGATCTTACCGCCCAGTTTCTGGAAACGGCTCGGCTCGCGCAGGTATTCAACCAGTTCACCCACTTCTTCTTTTGCTTCGTCACAACCGGCGACGTCAGCAAACGTGGTCTTGATCTGGTCTTCCGTCAGCATACGCGCCTTGCTCTTACCGAACGACATGGCACCTTTGCCACCGCCGCCCTGCATCTGGCGCATAAAGAAGATCCAGACGCCGATAAGAAGCAGCATCGGGAACCAGGAAATGAAGATAGAAGCCAGCAGGCTTGGTTCTTCTGGCGGCTCGCCTACCACTTTGACGTTTTTGGTCAGAAGGTTATCAAGCAGCTTAGGATCGTTCACCGGGATGTAAGTCGTGTAACGGTTACTATCTTTCTTGGTAACGTTGATCTCACGTCCGTTGATACGCGCTTCGCGAACCTGGTCCTGATTGACCTCTTGCAGGAAGGTAGAATAATCCACCTTGCGGCCATTCGACTCGCTGGGCCCAAAGCTCTGGAATACTGACATCAGCACAACGGCAATGACCAGCCAGAGTATTAGGTTTTTCGCCATGTCACTCAAGGGATTAACCTCATATTACAACTGTGTTAAAAACAGCGTCAGGATACTCTATATCCAGTTTCATTCAAACTTTCGTCTGAAATCTCCCGGTTATCATTTTCGCCCGGTCGCTACAATATACACTTCACGGGAACGGGCCCGGGAAGAGTCCGGCTTACGAACTTTGACCTTCGCAAACAGGGAGCGAATTTCCTTAAGATACTCCTCGAAACCTTCGCCCTGAAACACCTTCACAACAAAACTACCACCAGGCGCTAGTACATCACGACACATTTCTAACGCTAGCTCCACCAGATACATGGCGCGGGGGATATCCACCGCCGGTGTTCCGCACATATTTGGTGCCATATCCGACATGACAACCTGGACCTTACTGTCACCAACACGATCAAGTAACGCTTTCAGCACTAATTCATCACGAAAGTCGCCCTGAAGGAAGTCGACACCAACGATGGGATCCATTGGTAAAAGATCGCACGCGATGATTCGGCCCGTTCCGCCGATCTGCGTTACCGCATACTGGGACCATCCGCCAGGTGCCGCACCGAGGTCGACAACCGTCATCCCCGGCTTAAAAAGTTTGTCACTTTGCTGTATTTCATCAAGTTTAAACCAGGCACGGGAACGTAACCCCTTTTTCTGTGCCTGTTGAACATATTTATCGCTAAAGTGTTCCTGAAGCCAGCGGCTGGAACTGGCAGAACGCTTTTTACCTGTCATTTAACATTTCCGTCCTGGTTCATCGTTGCTTGCCTGTGACGTAAATTTCTACGCAGCTATTTGGCGATATAAGGGAGATGGCGGTAGAATGAACCGTTTTCAATCCCAACGTAAGCAAAAATATACGATGAATCTGAGTACTAAACAAAAACAGCACCTTAAAGGTCTGGCACATCCGCTCAAGCCTGTAGTCATGCTTGGCAGCAATGGTTTGACCGAAGGGGTGCTTGCCGAGATTGAACAAGCGCTGGAACACCACGAGCTGATCAAGGTGAAAATCGCCTCTGAAGACAGAGACACTAAAAACCTGATCGTGGAAGCCATCGTGCGCGAAACCGGCGCCTGTAATGTACAGGTCATCGGTAAAACGCTGGTGCTCTATCGCCCATCTAAAGAGCGTAAAATCTCGCTGCCACGCTAAGGATATCCTGAATCAATCACATTTTCTGTGTGAAACGAGGGATTTCTTTCAGCAGGCTCAGCAAAATGCCATGCTCCTTGAGTTGATAAAAGGCCGCTATGCGGCCTTTTTCTTTTCTTTACAATGTATCAACATCTTAGTAGAGAAGCGAATTACAGGTATTCAACCTTGATAATTTCGTATTCCACTTCACCGCCAGGGGTGCGGATGGTGACAACATCGTCCTGCTCTTTGCCAATCAGGCCGCGAGCAATGGGTGAGTTCACCGAAATCAGGTTCTGTTTAAAGTCTGCTTCATCATCGCCCACGATGCGATAGGTTTGCTCTTCATCGTTGTCGAGGTTCAGAACGCTGACGGTAGAACCAAAGATCACGCGACCGTTGTTAGGCATTTTGGTGATATCAATAACCTGTGCATTAGACAGTTTCGCTTCGATATCTTTAATGCGCCCTTCACAGAAACCCTGCTGCTCGCGCGCCGCATGGTATTCAGCATTCTCTTTCAGGTCGCCATGCTCACGGGCTTCCGCGATAGCGGCGATGATTTCAGGGCGACGCACGGATTTCAGGAAATCCAGCTCTTCGCGCAGTTTTTCGGCACCACGTAAGGTCATCGGAATAGCTTGCATTTGTTATACCTCTTAAACATTCCTGTTGGGAGCAGTGTTCCCTGCTCCTGCCCCCCGAAGCGGGCAAGAAGCAAAAAGAAAACCGACCCGGGAGCGACGCCCCAGGTCAGCAGCAATTTTTCAATTTGATACGCATTTTACCGCGAAGTTCACTATGGGTCATCGTTTACTTTGCAGTGCCATGCACCGTAGTATGACGGTTTGTTTTCGGGTTGTTAGCGCGAGATTATGCGATTTTCCAGTTTTATCATCGGATTGACTACCAGTATAACGTTCACCGCCCAGGCCGCGAATGTTGATGAGTACATTAATCAGCTCCCCGCAGGCGCGAACCTCGCCCTGATGGTGCAGAAGGTTGGCGCACAGGCTCCCGAGATTGACTATCACAGTCAACAGATGGCGCTGCCTGCCAGTACCCAGAAGGTGATCACTGCCCTCGCCGCCCTGCTCCAACTCGGGCCTGACTTCCGTTTTACCACCACGCTTGAAACCAAAGGTAACGTCGACGGTGGCGAACTGAAAGGCGATCTTATCGCCCGTTTCGGTGGCGATCCCACCTTTAAGCGCCAGGATATCCGCAACATGGTAGCGGTGTTGAAAAAATCCGGCGTGACAAAAATCGATGGCAACGTGCTGATCGATACCTCCATTTTTGCCAGCCACGATAAAGCACCAGGCTGGCCGTGGAACGACATGACGCAGTGCTTTAGCGCCCCGCCAGCCGCCGCGATTGTTGACCGCAACTGCTTCTCGATTTCCCTTTACAGCGCGCCCAAGCCAGATGATTTAGCGTTCATTCGCGTGGCATCTTACTATCCGGTGACCATGTTTAGCCAGGTGCGAACGTTGGCTAAAGGCTCCCCGGATGCCCAGTACTGCGAACTGGACGTGGTGCCTGGCGATCTTAACCGCTACACCCTCACCGGCTGCCTGACGCAGCGCGCCGATCCCCTGCCGCTGGCCTTCGCGATTCAGGATGGCGCAAGCTATGCGGGTGCGATTCTCAAGGATGAGCTGAAGCAGGCGGGAATAACCTACTCCGGCACGCTGCTACGCCAGACGCAGGTCAACCAGCCCGGAACGGTCATTGCCAGCAAACAGTCGCCACCGCTGCACGATTTGCTGCGAATTATGCTGAAAAAGTCTGACAACATGATTGCCGACACCGTGTTCCGCATGATTGGCCACGCGCGTTTCGGCGTGCCGGGAACCTGGCGCGCGGGCTCAGACGCTGTTCGTCAGATCCTGCGCCAGCAGGCGGGGATCGATCTGGGTAACACTATCGCCGTTGATGGTTCAGGATTATCGCGTCATAACCTGATTGCCCCGGCCACCATGATGCAGGTGCTTCAGTACATTGCACAACATGACACTGAGCTAAACTTTATCTCAATGCTGCCGCTTGCCGGACACGACGGTTCGCTGCAGTACCGCGCCGGGCTTCACGCGGCGGGTGTGGATGGCAAAGTCTCCGCGAAAACAGGTTCACTGCAGGGGGTGTATAACCTGGCAGGGTTCATCACGACCGCCAGCGGACAGCGCATGGCATTCGTGCAGTATCTTTCCGGCTATGCCGTCGAACCGACCGACCAGCGCAACCGCCGTATTCCACTGGTTCGCTTCGAAAGCAGGCTTTATAAAGACATCTACCAGAATAACTAGCGATGAAACTACTTATAGTTGAAGACGATCTGTTATTACAGGAAGGACTGGCTCTGGGACTCGCCAATGAAGGCTATGCCCTGGACTGTGCCGGCACCGCGGCAGAAGCAGATGCCCTGATCCAGAGCGGCGAATACAGCCTGGTGATCCTTGACCTGGGCTTGCCGGACAAAGACGGCGCGACGCTGCTTACCCAGTGGCGTCGCCGGGGCATCGCCAATCCGGTGTTAATCCTGACGGCACGCGACGCCATTGAAGATCGTATTACCGGCCTTGATGCTGGCGCCGATGATTACCTGGTGAAGCCCTTTGCGCTTGCAGAACTTCAGGCTCGGGTGCGAGCGTTAATACGCCGTTATCAGGGCCATAGTGATAACTTACTAACCGACGGGGACATTACCCTGAATCTGCAAACCCAGCAGGTATTGCGCCAGTCCCAGCCCGTTGAAGTCACTCCAAAAGAGTTCGCCTTGCTGACGCGTCTGATCATGCGAAGCGGACAAACGGTACACAGAGAAACCCTTCAGCAGGATATCTATTCCTGGCAGGACGATCCGGGGTCAAATACCCTGGAAGTCCACATCCACAACCTGCGTCGTAAGCTCGGCAAAGACCGGATTAAAACCGTCCGCGGCGTTGGCTACCGCCTGGAGAGCCAGAAATGAACAGCATGCGTCGGCGATTAATGGTGTTGCTGGCGGTCATTCTGTTATTTTTCCAGCTGATAAGCGTCATTTGGTTGTGGCACGAAAGCCGCGAGCAGATTGGCTTTCTGGTGAACGAAACGCTGTCGGCAAAATCGCGTAACAACCACGTCGAGAAAGAGATCCGCGAAGCGATTGCCTCGCTGCTGGTTCCTTCCCTGGTGATGGTTGGGTTTACGTTGTTTTTCTCGTTCTGGGCGGTCACCTGGATAACCCGACCGCTGAACAAACTGCGCGTGAGCCTGGCTAACCGTTCGGCGGATAACCTAACCCCACTTCCTATGTATTCCGACATGGAAGAAATCGGCGCCGTTACCACCTCGCTCAATCAGCTACTCGCCAGGCTGGACAGTACCATTCAGCAGGAGCGTCTCTTCACGGCTGACGCCGCCCATGAACTGCGAACGCCTCTTGCCGGAATCAGGCTCCATCTGGAGCTCATGGCCCAGTCAGGCTCTACGCAGGCCACGACGCTCATCAGCCGTATTGACCAGCTAATGCACACCGTTGAGCAACTGCTGATGCTGGCCCGTGCAGGACAGGCAATGGCGAGCGGCCACTATGAAACCATCAACTGGACGGACACCATTATCACGCCTCTTGGTCTTGAGCATGAAGCCAAAGAGCATACGGTGATTTGGCCTGCTAAAAGCGCGCTCACTGTTCAGGGAGACGCGGTACTGCTGCGGCTGATGCTGCGCAACCTGCTGGAGAATGCCGGGCGCTACAGCCCGACAGGCACCACGATTACCGTGACGCTTACCGAGGTCGAAGGCGGTACGCAGCTCAGCATTATCGATCAGGGGCCTGGTATTGACGAAGCGCATCGACAGTCGATCACGGAGCCGTTCCGTCGCCTCGATCAGCGTTACGGCGGCAGCGGCCTGGGCCTGAGTATCGTACAGCGCATCCTGCAGCTTCATCACGGTAAGCTGATGCTGGAGAATGGTGCTGAAGGCGGCCTGATAGCAAGCTGCTGGCTGCCCTCAACGCTGGAATGAAAAAAGCCCCCTGATGGGGGCTTTGGACAGATATTAGTGCTTGTAGATGAACTCGACGCCTTCTTCGTCGTCTTCATCCCAGTCATCGTCCCAGTCGTCTTCCTCTTCCGCTTCGAGCTCTTCGAGCTGCTGGCGGTGGTAGTCATCCCACATGAATTCGACTTTTTCTGGCTGTTTCGCTTCTTCAGCCTGAACGACAGGGTTCTCGATGATGAAGGTCATCACATCCCAGCAGAGATCTTTCACGCCAACCTGGCTTGCCGCGGAGATAAGGTAGTATTTATCTTCCCAGCCCATTGCTTCGGCAATCGCTTTGGCTTTCGCTTCGGCTTCCGCTTTATCCATCAGGTCGATCTTGTTGAAGACCAGCCAGCGTGGCTTACTCGCCAGTTTTTCGCTGTATTTTTCCAGCTCACCGATAATGATACGGGCGTTTTCAACCGGATCTGACCCGTCGATCGGATCGATGTCGATGAGGTGCAACAGTACGCGGCAACGCTCAAGGTGCTTCAGGAAGCGAATACCCAGGCCAGCCCCTTCCGCAGCGCCTTCAATCAGGCCCGGAATATCGGCGACCACAAAGCTCTTCTCGTTATCCATACGGACAACGCCGAGGCTTGGTACCAGCGTGGTAAACGGATAGTCCGCTACTTTTGGCTTGGCCGCAGAGACGGCGCGAATAAAGGTCGATTTACCTGCGTTTGGCATACCCAGCATGCCCACGTCAGCCAGCAGCATCAGTTCAAGTTGCAGGTCGCGCTTATCACCCGGGGTACCCATCGTTTTCTGACGCGGGGTACGGTTAACGGAAGATTTGAAACGGCTGTTACCCAGACCGTGCCAGCCGCCTTTTGCGACCATCAGGCGCTGACCGTGTTTGGTCATATCGCCCATGGTTTCACCGGTGCCCTGATCGATAACGCGCGTACCAACCGGAACCTTAATGGTCACGTCTTTACCGCGTTTACCGGTACAGTCACGGCTCTGGCCGTTCTGTCCGCGTTCTGCGCGGAAGGATTTTTCAAAGCGGTAGTCGATCAGCGTGTTGAGGTTTTCATCTGCCTCCAGCCACACGTCACCACCATCGCCACCGTCACCGCCGTCAGGGCCGCCACGAGGAATATATTTTTCACGGCGGAAGCTTACACAACCGTTACCGCCATCACCTGCCACGACCAGAATCGTCGCTTCATCAACAAACTTCATTTTACTCTCCGTAACTCATTCGCCTGAGCGGGGGACTACTACGACCGCTTCATTTTTGCGCCAACGTCCCCAAAGACGATGACCAATGGCGGAATACATCGCGCCCGCAACCACGACAAACGCACCGAGATAGCCCAACAGGTTGAGCATCGGTCTGACGAAGACATCGGGCCAGGCCATTGATAACAAATCTGAAAATAACAGCGTAAACAGCGGGGTAAGCGTGATCAATGCGCTCACCTGTGCTGCCTGCCAGCGCGCCATCGCTTCCGCCAGCGCGCCATAACCGACCAGCGTGTTAAGCCCACAAAAAATGAGGCACGCCAGTTGCCAGTCGCTCAGCTGGGTAATGACGCCCGGCTTCGCTAACGGCAATAATGCCACTGTACACAAAGTGTACAGCAAAAAAAGGATCTGCTGTGAGGCCAGGCGACGCAATAACACCTTTTGCGCGACGCCATAGCTCACCCAGACCGTTGCTGCACCCACGCCGAAGATCACGCCCCAGGTGTAGTCCGTAAGCCGGGTAAAAATCTCGATCAGGCTGGTGTTGAAGAACATCACCAGGCCGCATAGCAGCATGCTTGCCCCGATAATCTGCGTCCCGCGCATCTTCTCTTTGAGGATGAACACGCTCGCGACCATCATGCCCACAGGCGAAAGCTGACCAATCACCTGAGACGCCGTAGGGCTCAAATACTGCAGGGAAGAGCTGAACAGGATAAAGTTACCGAACAGACCGCCCGTCGCAATGGCCAGTAACACCAGCCATCGAGGTTTGCGGAAGAGCCGTAGCGGTGGAAGCTTGCCTTTAACTGCAAGGATGGTCCCGAGACCAATGCTTGCCATCAGAAAGCGATAAAAGACCACCGTAGGCGGCTCCATCACTTCCAGTACCTGCTTCATTGCAATTGGCAGCGCACCCCAGCACATTGCGGTCGTGAGCGCCAAAAGAATACCAATGCCGGCCTGCTGCTTCATGCCCGTTTTCCCTACAGAAAATTTTCCGGGTTTCCAATGTAAAAAGCCCCGCAACACGTTGCGGGGCTTTAATCCGTTACCGGACCGAGAAAACCTTACTCAGCAACGATGCTGATGTATTTACGGTTGTTCGGGCCTTTAACTTCAAATTTCACTTTACCGTCTGCTTTAGCAAACAGAGTGTGGTCACGACCGCAACCTACGTTGTTGCCAGCGTGGAATTTGGTACCACGTTGACGAACGATGATGCTACCCGCCAGAACGGATTCGCCACCGAAACGCTTAACGCCCAGGCGTTTAGCTTCTGAATCGCGACCGTTACGTGTGGAGCCGCCAGCCTTTTTATGTGCCATTTAAATCTCTCCTCAGGTCTTAGGCGCTGATGCCAGTAATTTTCACATCAGTGAACCACTGACGGTGGCCCTGCTGCTTACGGTAGTGTTTACGACGACGAAACTTAACGATTTTAACTTTCTCGCCACGACCGTGTGCAACAACTTCAGCTTTGATAACGCCACCATCAACGAAAGGAACGCCGATTTTGACTTCTTCACCGTTTGCGATCATCAGAACTTCTGCGAACTCAACAGATTCGCCAGTTGCGATGTCCAGCTTTTCCAGGCGAACGGTCTGACCTTCGCTTACTCGGTGTTGTTTACCACCACTTTGGAAAACCGCGTACATATAAACTCCGCTTCCGCGCACGTCCTCGTATGAATCAGAGTGCGCTATAAATATTCACAATAGGGCGCGAATATTACGCAAAACGCGAGCCTTTGACAAGTGCTACCGTCAATACATGAAGAAAAAAAACACAACACGTACGGTAACGTTTATCTGAGCCGTTTTTTCAGTACAATCAGCACTACTATTGATAAACCGAAACCCTTCGTTACCCCATTGAAGATGGGATCAACAGGATAAAAAGCCCGGCTTTTGCGATGAATTTAGAAAAAATCAACGAGTTAACCGCGCAAGATATGGCGGGTGTAAATGCAGCAATCCTGGAGCAACTCAACTCTGACGTTCAGCTGATCAATCAGTTGGGCTATTACATTGTCAGCGGCGGCGGTAAACGCATTCGCCCGATGATTGCCATTCTGGCTGCCAGAGCCGTTGGCTATCAGGGAAATGCCCATGTGACAATCGCCGCGCTGATCGAATTTATTCACACCGCGACGCTTCTGCATGACGATGTTGTGGATGAATCCGATATGCGTCGTGGCAAAGCCACGGCAAACGCTGCCTTCGGGAACGCCGCCAGCGTTCTGGTCGGGGACTTTATCTATACCCGCGCCTTCCAGATGATGACCAGCCTGGGCTCTCTGAAAGTGCTCGAGGTGATGTCCGAAGCCGTCAACGTCATCGCTGAAGGTGAAGTGCTGCAGCTGATGAACGTCAATGACCCCGATATCACCGAAGAAAACTACATGCGCGTTATCTACAGCAAAACAGCGCGCCTGTTTGAAGCGGCCGCCCAGTGTTCCGGCATCCTGGCTGGCTGTTCCGAGGCGCAGGAAAAAGGACTGCAGGATTATGGACGCTACCTGGGTACTGCCTTCCAGCTGATTGATGATTTGCTGGACTACAGCGCGGACGGCGAAACGCTCGGCAAAAACGTTGGCGATGACCTGAACGAAGGCAAACCGACCCTGCCGCTGCTTCACGCGATGCGTAACGGAACGGCCGACCAGGCGAAAATGATCCGTGAGGCGATCGAACAGGGAAATGGCCGCCATCTTCTGGAACCTGTACTGGAAACGATGGCCATCTGCGGCTCGCTGGAATGGACGCGTCAGCGTGCTGAAGAAGAGGCTGACAAAGCCATCGAAGCTCTCCAGGTTATTCCAGACAGCCCATGGCGCGATGCCCTGATTGGTCTTGCCCACATCGCTGTTCAACGCGACCGTTAATCTTGCCCCCACCTCCCCGTATCCATCGCGGGGAGGTTCAAAAACGCACCAGTAAATTCCACATTCATGTAAATGAATCGGGTTAAAGCCCGCATGAATAAAGCCATGTCTTATTCTGAATATCCCTTCAAGTAACGCGAACTTTTTAGAACAAGAAGTCGAAATGGGTATAGTAAGCCAGTCGTTTCAGAAGAAACGGCGTAGGTGAATCCGAACTTAAGGACAGCGTTATGGATACGAAATTTATCGACTGGCATACGGCAGATATCATTGCGGCACTGCGCAAAAGAGGTACGTCACTTGCAGCAGAGTCCCGCCGCCATGGTCTGAGTTCTTCCACCCTGGCCAACGCCCTGACCCGCCCCTGGCCAAAGGGAGAATTGATTATCGCGACGGCGCTGGAAACGCACCCGTGGGTGATCTGGCCTTCACGTTATCACGATCCTGTTACTCATGAATTTATCGACAGAACGCGCATGATGCGCCAGAGAAAAGCAAAAACAGAACCGCAGGGATAACGGTTTTTTGACAGGAATAGCAACCCCCCGGTCATTTCTGGCAGGGGGCTGCCGGAACGATTACTCGCCCTTCACACGCTCGATATTGGCACCCAGCGCGCGCAGTTTGTCTTCAATACGTTCATAGCCACGATCGATGTGATAAATACGATCCACCACCGTTGTGCCTTCCGCGATACAGCCCGCCAGCACCAGGCTTGCAGACGCACGCAGATCCGTTGCCATTACCTGAGCACCGGACAGTTTCTCAACGCCATGGCAAATCACGGTATTACTTTCGATCTCAGCATGTGCACCCATACGGATCAGTTCCGGTACGTGCATAAAACGGTTTTCGAAAATCGTCTCGGTAATCACACCGGTTCCTTCGGCAACCAGGTTCAGCAGAGTGAACTGTGCCTGCATATCGGTCGGGAATGCCGGATGCGGAGCCGTACGCACGGTCACCGCTTTAGGACGCTTGCCGTGCATGTCGAGGCTGATCCAGTCTTCACCAGTTTCAACATCGGCACCCGCTTCACGCAGCTTCGCCAAAACGGCATCCAGAGTGTCTGGCTGTGCATTACGGCAGACAATCTTACCGCCAGAGATCGCCGCAGCCACCAGGAAGGTGCCGGTTTCGATACGGTCCGGCAGAACGCGATACACACCACCGCCCAGACGCTCAACGCCTTCAATGGTGATGCGGTCAGTACCCTGGCCAGAAATCTTCGCGCCCAGCGCCACGAGGAAATTGGCGGTATCCACGATCTCCGGTTCGCGCGCGGCGTTTTCGATGATGGTGGTACCTTCTGCCAGCGTTGCCGCAGACATGATGGTGACGGTAGCGCCTACGCTCACTTTGTCCATGACAATGTGCGCGCCTTTCAGACGACCGTTGACGGAGGCCTTAACGTAACCCTCTTCCAGCTTGATCTCTGCACCCAGTTTCTCCAGGCCAAAGATATGCAGGTCAACCGGACGCGCGCCGATGGCGCAACCGCCCGGCAGCGAAACCTGACCCTGACCGAAACGTGCCACCAGCGGGCCAAGCGCCCAGATAGATGCACGCATGGTTTTCACCAGATCGTAAGGCGCAGAGAAGTTGTTCACGTTGCTGGCGTCGATCCAGACGGAACCGTTGCGCTCAACTTTAGTGCCCAACTGGGTGAGCAACTTCATGGTCGTGTCGATATCTTTCAGCTTCGGTACGTTCTGAATTTCTACCGGCTCTTCCGCGAGCAGCGCAGCAAAGAGGATTGGCAGCGCGGCGTTCTTCGCGCCAGAAATTGTGACTTCGCCCTGGAGACGCGTTGGCCCCTGTACACGAAATTTATCCATTGTGTGCTCTCTTATAAATTCAACCGTGCTGCGGGCCTGTCGCCCTCAGCTCAAAAACCGTTTAGTTTGCGATCGCGTGCCCACTCTTGCGGGGTGAACGCTTTAATCGACAGGGCGTGGATGCGGTTATCCGCAATATATTCCATCAGCGGCGCGTACACAGCCTGCTGCTTCTTCACACGGCTCATACCGTCGAACATCTCACCCACAGCAATAACCTGGAAGTGACTGCCATCGCCAGTGACGTGGGCTTCCTGAAGGGAGAGTGCATTCATCAGCACTGTCTGGATTTCATGATTTTCCATGGGCTCTTAATCATCTGATAGTGAAAACAAGCCCAACATCTTAGAGCAAAGTGGCGTCGTCTTAAACAAGCAAAAAGCCCCGACGATGAAACTGTCAGGGCTTTCGGAAGTAACGCACTGAAAATATTAACGAGGCAGTACGTCCTGAGGCAGATTGTAGAGTTGCGCAAGGGTAACGACATTATCGCTCGCGCCATGAAGCATGACGCTTGTTCCCTGCTTTTTGCCCACGGCAACCAGATGGGCGAGCAGCGCAACGCCTGCCGTATCCACCCGCGTGACGTCGGTTAAGTCGATAAGCATCACGCCCTGCATCGCTTCCTGGCGTTTATCCCACAGTGGGTTCAGCAGATCCTGGTCCAGCTCACCGGACAGCCTTAACGTCTCACCTTCACGCGACCAGCGGAGTTGCTGCGACATTACTTCTTCTCGTCCAGGGTAATTTTCTGACGAGCAATGGACTGCAGCTGTGCGGTCAGGCCATCAATGCCCTTGGTGCGCAGCAGGTCGCTCCACTCGTTTTGTTTAGTGGTGATCATGCTCACCCCTTCGGCGATCATGTCATACGCCTGCCAGTGGCCGGTCTGGCTGTTTTTACGCCACTGGAAATCCAGGCGCACCGGCGGACGGCCGTTAGGATCGATGATCGTTACGCGAATAGGCACGATGGTCGCATCACCCAGCGGCTGCTCCGGGGCGATCTGATAGGTCTGACCGTGGTACATCGCCAGCGCCTGACCATACGCCTGCTTCAGGTATTCACGGAATGCGGCAAAATAGGCCTCACGCTGCGCCGGGGTGGCGTCTTTGTAATAGCGGCCCAGCACCAGCGCTCCCGCATATTTGATCTGCACATACGGCAGCAGTTCCTGGTCAACCACGTCACGCAGATAGTCAGGATTCGCGCGAATTTTTGGCTGTTCGTTTTTGAGACGGTCGAAGGTTTTCTTCGCAGCTTCGTCCATCAGTTTGTACGGGTTGCTCTGATCCGCAGCATGTGCCGCAGTGAGAGGGGCAATGACCAGCATGGCAACCATTAACAGTCGTTTAAACATGAATGACTTCTCCTGAATTAATTCGCAGCACCAGGGGTCGGCGCAACGTTGGTATGGTCTTCACTCTGCGCAGGGGCATCGTCAGACTTTTTATCATCCCCTTTACTGTTGTAAAGGAACTGACCAATCATGTCCTCCAGCACCATCGCGGACTTCGTATCCTGGATAACGCTACCGTCTTTAAGGATAGTCGTTCCCAGCTCGGGATCTTCAAAGCCGACGTTAAGTGCCAGATATTGTTCACCCAGCAGGCCGGAAGTACGGATAGAAAGGGAGCTGGTGTCCGGAATGTGGTTGTAACGTTCTTCGATATCCATCGCGACGCGCGGCAGATACGTTTTCTCATCGAGCGTAATGTCAGATACGCGGCCGATCACCACGCCGCCAATGCGGACCGGTGAACGCGCCTTCAGCCCGCCGATGTTATCGAACGTGGCATAGATGCGATACGTCGGCTCGGTGCGCACAGACGTAATATCTGCCGCTCTCAGGCAGATAAACAGCGCCGCCAGCAGCGCCAGCAGCAGGAAAACGCCGACCCAAATTTCATTTTTTCTCGTTTGCATGAACTCAATTCCCAAACATCAGTGCGGTGAGCACAAAATCCAGGCCCAGTACGGCCAGCGACGAGTGTACGACAGTACGTGTAGTTGCACGGCTAATGCCCGCCGACGTCGGGATAGCATCGTAACCATTGAACAATGCAATCCAGGTGACCGTAATGGCAAACACCACGCTTTTAATCAGGCAGTTAACCAGATCCATTCGCAGGTCGATGGCGTCCTGCATCGCGGACCAGAAGAAGCCGGCATCGATGCCTTTCCAGTTGACCCCAACCAGCGAACCGCCCCAGATCCCCACGGCGACAAACAGAATAGTCAGTAGCGGGAGCGAGATCACCCCCGCCCAGAAACGCGGCGAGATCACGCGACGCAGCGGATCGACCGCCATCATCTCCATGCTGGAGAGCTGCTCGGTCGCACGCATCAGGCCAATCTCAGCCGTTAATGCCGACCCAGCGCGTCCGGCAAACAGCAGTGCCGCCACAACCGGACCCAATTCGCGCAGCAGCGAAAGCGCCACCAGCATTCCGAGGCTGGTTTCCGCACTGTAGGTTGTCAGAACAAGGTAGCCCTGCAGCCCCAGCACCATGCCGATAAACAGACCGGAAACAATAATGATGAGCATCGACAGCACGCCGACATTATAAAGCTGACGCACCAGCAGAGGGGCGTGCTTGCTAAACTCCGGCTTGCCGACCAGCGCGTTGAATAACATCAATCCGGCACGCCCGAACGTCCTGATGGTTTTTATGCCACGGTGTCCGAGAGCGGCCAACGCATTTAACAGCATGAGTGGCTTAACTCCCTATTCCCAGTAAATCGTCACGATAATCGCCCGCCGGGTAGCGGAACGGTACGGGTCCGTCAGCAATACCGTCGAGGAACTGCCGCACGCGTGGATCGCAATTTTCCTGCAGCGCCTGGGCGCTGCCGTGTGCAACGATCTTTTTGTCCGCCACGATATAGGCGTAATCGGCAATGCTCAACACTTCCGGTACATCGTGAGACACCACGATACAGGTGACGCCGAGCGCGCTGTTCAGTTCAGAGATGAGCTTTACCAGCACGCCCATCGTGATGGGATCCTGCCCGACGAACGGTTCGTCGAACATGATTAAATCGGGCTCTAATGCAATGGCTCGCGCCAGCGCGGCGCGGCGCGCCATCCCGCCGGACAGCTCCGAAGGCATTAGCTTCGCGGCTCCCCGCAACCCCACAGCTTCAAGCTTCATCATCACCGTGCTTTTCAGCAGCTCAGGCGGCAGGCTGGTATGCTCGCGCAGCGGATAGGCCACGTTATCAAAGACGTTCATGTCGGTGAACAACGCCCCCGACTGAAAGAGCATACTCATACGTTTGCGGACAGTATACAGGCGCGAGCGCGACATCTCCGGGACGTTTTCGCCATCGAAGAGGATTTCACCGCTATCCGGTGGGATCTGACCACCAATAAGGCGCAGGAGGGTCGTTTTACCGATCCCGGACGGCCCCATGATGGCGGTGATTTTGCCACGCGGTACGGTCAACGAAATATCATCGAATATCAGTCGATTGCCGCGAGAAAAACTCACACCGCGGACATCGACGATATTCGCCATCGTTTGGCTCATTTATAGTTCCTTTCTTACCCTGCTCACGTTAAGACGTGCAGCCTGAATCAGCCCTTAACCCCGCATTTTTACAGAATATTAGCCGTTGAGGTTAGCGAAAGCTGGCATTTGTTTTACTTTTCCGGCGCATAAAGTCAAAATTAGGAATTCGTTACGCCTCAGACCGTATGCAGTCCAGCCATTCCCGCGCGATGGACCGACAAGTATACCTGAAGAAAGGACTTTTGATGCTTTTAGCAACAGCACTGTTAATCATTGGTTTACTGTTAGTGGTCTACAGTGCTGACCGTTTAGTCTTTGCTGCATCTATCCTGTGTCGCCTGACGGGTGTACCGCCTGTAGTCATCGGGATGACCGTGGTCAGCGTTGGCACGTCACTTCCTGAAATCATCGTCTCCGTCTCGGCGTCGCTGCATGGTCAGTTAGACCTGGCAATTGGCACCGCGATTGGCTCTAACATCGTCAATATATTACTGATTTTAGGCCTTGCGGCACTGCTCCATCCATTTCGCGTGCATTCTGATGTTCTGCGCCGTGAATTGCCGCTAATGTTAGTCGTAAGCCTGCTGGCAGGGTGCGTATTTTATGATGGCGTATTGAGCTATAGCGACGGCATTTTCCTGCTGGCGTTGGCCGTCATCTGGTTACTGTATAGTGTTAAAATTGCCCGCCAGGCGGAAAAACAGGGTCAGGATAGCCTGACGCGTGAACAGGTTGCCGAACTCCCGCGGGAAGGCACGCTGCCGGTCGCCCTCCTCTGGCTTGGCGTTGCGCTGATCATCATGCCGATGGCAACGCGCATGGTCGTGGATAACGCGACGGTACTGGCGAACTATTTCGCCATGAGCGAACTGACGATTGGCCTGACGGTTATTGCTATCGGCACCAGCCTGCCGGAGCTGGCCACCGCCATTGCGGGGGCACGTAAAGGGGAAGATGACATCGCCATTGGTAATATCATCGGCTCCAACATATTTAATATCGCGATTGTCATGGGCCTGCCGGCTCTGATTACGCCGGGGCCGTTTAATCCTCTGGCGTTTTCACGCGATTACGGGGTGATGTTGCTGGTCAGCGTGATATTTGCCCTGCTCTGCTGGCGGCGGCAACGCCAGATCGGCAAAGGCGCAGGCGCGCTGCTGACGGGTGGATTTATCGTATGGATGGCGATGCTGTACTGGCTCTCGCCTCTTCTCTCTGGGTAAACGGAAACGCATTATGTCGCAAATAGAATTGCAGCCGGGTTTTGACTTTCAGAAAGCAGGCAAAGAGGTTCTGGAGATTGAACGTGAAGGTCTGGCGCAGTTAGATCAGTACATTAATCAGGATTTTAGTCTGGCATGTGAGAAGATATTCTACTGTGCCGGGAAAGTCGTGGTGATGGGGATGGGCAAGTCCGGCCACATTGGGCGCAAAATGGCGGCAACGTTTGCCAGCACCGGAACCTCGTCCTTCTTTGTACACCCGGGGGAAGCCGCGCACGGCGACCTGGGGATGGTCACGCCGCAGGATGTCGTTATCGCGCTGTCCAACTCCGGTGAGTCCAATGAAATTCTGGCATTGATCCCCGTACTGAAGCGTCTGCAGGTGCCGCTGATTTGCATGACCAGCCGTCCGGAAAGTAGCATGGCGCGTGCAGCCGATATTCATCTGTGCGTTAAAGTACCGAAAGAGGCCTGCCCGCTCGGCCTGGCGCCAACGTCCAGCACCACCGCCGCGCTGGTCATGGGCGATGCGCTTGCCGTCGCGCTGCTTGAAGCCCGCGGTTTTACGCCGGAAGATTTCGCGCTCTCCCATCCGGGCGGCGCGCTGGGGCGCAAGCTGCTGCTGCGGGTAAACGATATTATGCACACCGGGGATGAGATCCCTCACGTCAGCAAAGAAGCCTCCCTGCGTGATGCGCTGCTGGAAATCACCCGTAAGAATCTGGGTATGACGGTCGTGTGCGACGATCTGATGAAAATTCAGGGGATCTTCACCGATGGCGACCTGCGTCGCGTGTTCGACATGGGTGTAGATGTCCGCACGCTCGGCATTGCCGATGTGATGACGCCCGGCGGCATTCGCGTGCGTCCGGGAACGCTGGCCGTGGATGTGCTGAACCTGATGCAGTCCCGCCATATCACCTCCGTTATGGTTGCCGATGGCGACCAGTTGCTGGGTGTGGTACATATGCATGATCTGCTGCGCGCTGGCGTAGTGTAATAAAGGATAAGACAATGAGTAATGCGGGTGCATCCCTTGCAACCTGTTATGGTCCGGTCAGTACCCAGATGATGGCAAAGGCGGAAAATATTCGTCTGCTCATTCTGGATGTGGATGGCGTACTTTCCGATGGCCTGATTTACATGGGCAATAATGGTGAAGAGCTGAAAGCGTTTAACGTTCGCGACGGCTACGGTATCCGCTGTGCGCTCACCTCGGGTATTGAGGTTGCTATCATCACCGGACGAAAAGCTAAACTGGTAGAAGACCGCTGTGAAACCTTAGGCATTACCCATCTTTACCAGGGTCAATCCGATAAGATGGCAGCGTTCAATGATTTACTGGGTAAACTGGCTATCGCACCGGAAAACGTGGCCTACGTCGGGGACGACCTGATTGACTGGCCGGTGATGGCTGAAGTCGGTCTCAGCATCGCGGTTGCTGATGCTCATCCGCTGTTGATCCCGCGCGCTGACTACGTTACCCACATCAACGGTGGCCGGGGTGCCGTCCGTGAAGTCTGCGATCTGCTTCTGCTGGCGCAGGGCAAGCTTGATGAAGCCAAAGGGCAATCGATATGAGTAAAACCAGACGTTGGGTTATCATTCTGCTTTCGCTTGTCGCACTGGTATTGATTGGCGTGAACCTTGCCGATCGCGACGATACGCAAACGGAAGTCGTCAACAATAACGATCCAACCTATAAAAGCGATCACAGCGACACCGTGGTCTATAGCCCGGAAGGAGCGCTGAATTATCGCCTGATTGCCCAGCACGTTGAATACTTTTCCGATGACGGCGTTTCGTGGTTTACCCAACCTGTCATGACCACTTTCGATAAAGACAAAGTGCCGACGTGGTCAATTAAGTCAGATCGGGCCAAACTGACAAATGACCGTATGCTTTATCTGTATGGCCACGTTGAAGTCAACGCCCTGACCGCTGACTCGCAACTGCGAAAAATTACGACGGATAATGCCCAGATCAACCTGGTAACCCAGGACGTGACGTCGCAGGATCTGGTCACACTGTATGGCACAACATTTAATTCCAGCGGTTTAAGAATGCGCGGGAACTTACGCAGCAAGAACGCCGAGCTGATTGAAAAGGTTAGAACCTCCTATGAAATTCAAAACAAACAAACTCAGCCTTAAAGTAATTATCGCCAGCGCGATGCTGGCGGCCAGTCTCCCCGCGCTTGCTGTAACGGGCGATACCGACCAGCCGATCCATATCGAGTCCGACACCCAGTCTCTCGATATGCAGGGTAACGTCGTCACCTTCACGGGTAACGTCGTCATGACTCAGGGGACCATCAAAATTAACGCCGATAAAGTGGTCGTTACACGTCCGGGCGGCGAGCAGGGCAAAGAGATCATTGATGGTTACGGCAACCCGGCCACCTTCTACCAGATGCAGGACAACGGCAAGCCGGTGAAGGGCCACGCCTCGCATATGCACTATGAGCTGGCGAAGGACCTGGTCATCCTGACCGGAAACGCGTATCTGGAACAGCTGGACAGCAATATTACCGGTGACCAGATTACCTATCTGGTGAAAGAGCAAAAAATGCAGGCCTCCAGCGAGAAAGGCAAACGCGTAACCACTGTGCTGGTTCCGTCGCAGCTGCAGGACAAAGGCAAGGGCCAGGCCCCGGCACAGAAGAAGAGTAACTAATTCGCTATGGCAACATTAACTGCAAAAAATCTCGCGAAGGCCTATAAGGGCCGCCGTGTCGTAGAAGATGTCAGTCTGACCGTCAACTCCGGCGAAATTGTGGGCCTGCTTGGCCCGAACGGTGCGGGTAAAACCACCACCTTCTACATGGTGGTGGGTATTGTGCCGCGCGATGCCGGCAACATTATTATTGACGATGAAGATATCAGCCTGCTGCCGCTGCACGCCCGCGCGCGCCGTGGCATCGGCTATCTGCCGCAGGAAGCCTCTATTTTCCGTCGTCTGAGCGTCTTTGATAACCTGATGGCGGTCCTGCAAATTCGCGACGACCTGACCAACGAACAGCGTCAGGATCGCGCCAACGAGCTGATGGAAGAGTTTCACATCGAACATCTGCGCGACAGCCTGGGCCAGGCCTTGTCCGGGGGGGAACGCCGTCGTGTTGAGATTGCGCGCGCGCTGGCCGCCAATCCGAAGTTTATCCTTCTGGATGAACCGTTTGCGGGCGTTGACCCGATCTCCGTTATCGACATTAAACGCATTATCGAGCATCTGCGTGACAGCGGACTTGGCGTGCTGATCACAGACCACAACGTTCGTGAAACGCTGGCGGTATGTGAACGCGCGTATATCGTGAGCCAGGGCAATCTGATCGCTCACGGTACGCCGCAGCAGATCCTCGAAGACGATCATGTTAAGCGCGTCTATCTTGGGGAAGACTTCAGACTCTGATAGGGTAGAGGTAACGTAACGCCGAACCGGAGAAAAATGCTCTGAACATGAAGCAAGGTTTGCAATTAAGGCTCAGCCAACAGCTGGCGATGACGCCGCAGTTACAGCAGGCAATTCGTCTGTTGCAACTGTCCACCTTAGAACTCCAGCAGGAGCTCCAGCAGGCGCTGGACAGCAATCCCCTGCTGGAGCAAGCCGATCTTCATGACGAGGTAGATACCCAGCAGTCACAGGACACAGAAGCGCTCGACACCGCGGATGCACTCGAACAAAAAGAGATGCCGGACGAGCTTCCGCTGGATGCCAGCTGGGATGAAATCTATACCGCCGGGACCCCTTCCGGCACGCGTGCAGACTACCAGGACGACGAGCTACCGGTCTACCAGGGCGAAACCACCCAGTCGCTGCAGGATTACCTGATGTGGCAGGTAGAGCTTACCCCCTTCTCCGATACCGACCGCGCTATTGCCACGTCGATTGTCGACGCCGTTGATGACACCGGTTATTTGACCGTCACGCTGGACGACATTCTGGAAAGCATGGGCGATGAAGAGATTGAGATTGAGGAGATTGAAGCGGTACTGAAACGCATTCAGCGCTTCGATCCGGTCGGGGTGGCCGCTAAAGACCTGCGCGACTGTCTGCTGATCCAGCTTTCTCAGTTCAGCAAAGAGACGCCGTGGCTCGACGAGGCACGCTTAATCATCAGCGATCATCTGGATCTTCTGGCTAACCACGATTTCCGCACCCTGATGCGCGTGACGCGCCTGAAGGAAGAGGTGCTGAAAGAGGCGGTAAATCTGATCCAGTCCCTCGATCCGCGTCCCGGTCAGTCGATCCAGACCAGCGAACCCGAGTACGTTATCCCGGACGTGCTGGTCAGAAAACACAATGACCGCTGGGTCGTTGAACTGAACTCTGACAGCATCCCTCGCCTGCAAATCAACCAGCAGTACGCCTCCATGTGTACCAGCGCGCGCAACGACTCCGACAATCAATATATTCGCAGCAATCTTCAGGAAGCGCGATGGTTGATCAAGAGCCTGGAGAGCCGGAATGATACCCTGCTTCGCGTGAGCCGCTGCATCGTCGAACAGCAGCAGGCCTTCTTTGAGCAGGGCGAAGAGTATATGAAGCCGATGGTGCTGGCGGATATCGCCCAGGCCGTCGAGATGCATGAATCCACTATTTCCCGCGTTACTACGCAGAAGTATCTGCACAGTCCGCGCGGTATTTTTGAGCTTAAGTATTTCTTCTCCAGCCACGTGAACACCGAGGGTGGCGGCGAAGCCTCCTCAACGGCGATTCGCGCCCTGGTGAAGAAGTTGATCGCCGCGGAGAACCCCGCGAAGCCACTAAGTGACAGTAAGTTGACCACCATGCTGTCCGATCAGGGTATTATGGTGGCACGTCGTACTGTTGCGAAGTATCGAGAGTCTTTATCCATTCCGCCGTCTAACCAGCGTAAACAGCTGGTCTGACACAACCGATAAGGAAGACACTATGCAGCTCAATATCACAGGACATAACGTCGAGATTACTGAGGCTTTACGTGACTTCGTGAACGCTAAGTTCGCGAAACTCGAGCAGTATTTCGAAAGGATCAATCAGGTCTACGTTGTGTTAAAAGTGGAGAAAGTGACTCATATCTCGGATGCAACCCTGCATGTTAACGGGGGTGAACTCCATGCCAGTGCGGAAGGGCAAGACATGTACGCGGCTATCGACGGCTTGATTGACAAGCTTGCGCGACAGCTCAATAAACATAAAGATAAACTGAAACAACACTAATTGTCCGGGCAGTTAACGGGTGCAGGACGGCCTGTTGTGAAACACAACGGGCCATTTGTACAGTTAGCGCTTAGGTGAAATTATGATGAACAACGATTCCGCTCTTCAACTGAGCAATGTCCTTAACCAGGAATGTACCCGCAGTGCCGTTCACTGCCAGAGCAAAAAACGTGCGCTGGAGATCATCAGTGAATTGGCTGCAAAACAGCTGGGCCTGCCGCCGCAGGTGGTGTTCGAAGCCATTCTGACCCGTGAAAAGATGGGCAGTACCGGTATCGGCAACGGCATCGCGATCCCGCACGGCAAGCTGGAAGAGGACACCCTGCGTGCCGTCGGTGTGTTTGTGCAGCTGGAAACGCCAATCGCTTTTGACGCCATTGATAACCAGCCCGTCGATCTCCTCTTCGCGCTGTTGGTGCCTGCCGACCAGACCAAGACCCACCTGCATACGCTTTCGCTGGTTGCTAAACGTCTGGCGGATAAAACCATCTGCCGTCGACTGCGCTCAGCCCAAAGTGATGAAGAGCTTTATCAAATTATCACTGAAGCAGAAGGCAATCAGGATGACGTATAACCAGGTGATGGCCTTCACATCTGTTGTCCTGAGGAGAAACGGAACATGGTGCTGATGATTGTCAGCGGTCGTTCAGGGTCGGGGAAATCCGTTGCTCTGCGCGCGCTGGAAGACATGGGTTTTTACTGCGTCGATAACCTGCCGGTCGTGTTATTGCCCGATCTGGCACGCACGTTAGCGGAGAGACAAACCTCCGCCGCCGTCAGTATCGACGTTCGTAACATGCCGGAATCGCCAGAGATCTTCGAACAGGCAATGAGTAACCTGCCTGACGCGTTCTCGCCTCAGCTGCTGTTCCTTGACGCCGACCGCAATACCCTGATCCGCCGCTACAGCGACACCCGTCGTCTGCATCCGCTTTCCAGCAAGAATCTCTCGCTGGAGAGCGCCATCGACGAAGAGAGCGATCTGCTTGAGCCGCTGCGCTCTCGTGCCGATCTGATTGTCGACACCTCAGAGATGTCCGTTCACGAGCTGGCGGAAATGCTGCGAACCCGGCTGCTGGGCAAACGCGAGCGCGAGCTGACGATGGTGTTCGAATCCTTCGGCTTTAAGCACGGTATTCCGATTGATGCGGACTATGTTTTCGACGTGCGCTTCCTGCCGAACCCGCACTGGGATCCTAAACTGCGTCCAATGACCGGTCTGGATAAGCCCGTGGCGGCGTTCCTCGACCGACACACAGAAGTTCACAATTTTATCTACCAGACGCGAAGCTACCTTGAGCTATGGTTACCTATGCTGGAGACAAACAATCGTAGCTACCTGACAGTGGCGATTGGCTGTACCGGCGGTAAACATCGTTCGGTCTACATCGCCGAACAGCTGGCCGACTATTTCCGCTCGCGCGGTAAGAACGTTCAGTCCCGTCATCGCACGCTGGAAAAACGTAAAACATGACCGTAAAACAAACCGTTGAGATCACCAATAAGCTGGGCATGCATGCACGCCCGGCGATGAAGCTGTTTGAGCTGATGCAGGGTTTCGATGCAGAAGTGCTGCTGCGTAATGACGAAGGCACCGAAGCGGAAGCCAACAGCGTGATTGCGCTGCTGATGCTGGACTCCGCCAAAGGGCGTCAGATTGAGGTTGAAGCCACCGGTCCTCAGGAAGAGGAAGCTCTGGCAGCGGTAGTTGCGCTGTTTAACGCCGGGTTCGACGAAGATTAGGCCTGCTATTCTGGCGGGTGGCGCTGCGCTTACCCGCCCTACATTAACGCATTTCTCTCCATAAACCCTTCCCCACCCAGCTGGCGCATCTGGCGCATGATCCACGCCTGACGGCTTCGCACGTACCCTGACGGGGCGCTGGCCTTGAAGCGGACAGGATTAGGCAGAACAGCCGCGAGCAGCGCCGCCTCCGACATGCTCAGCCTGCTGGCAGGTTTATTAAAATAGCGTTGTGATGCAGCTTCGACACCAAATACCCCGTCGCCGAACTCGGCGATATTAAGGTAAACGGTCAGAATACGCTTTTTGCTCCAGACCGTTTCCATTCCCAGGGTCAGGCCCGCTTCCAGCCCTTTTCGCACCCAGCTTCGGCCATCCCACAGGAACAGGTTTTTAGCCGTCTGCTGCGACAGCGTTGACGCACCGCGCACGCGATTTTCGTGACGTTCGTTATGGGCCAGCGCCTTTTCGATCGCGGCCACATCGAACCCCCAGTGCTCCGGGAATTTTTGATCTTCCGCCGCGATAACCGCCAGCCCCATGAACGGAGAAATTTCATCCATGCTCACCCAGTCAGAATGGGCAACATAGCCGAAATCACCGGAGAACCACGCGCTAAGCTGGCGCTCAACCATGACCGCTGAAAACGGTACCGGCAAAATGCTGAACACGGCCAGGCCGCCCCCCCAGAACACCGACAGGACGAGAACGATGCGTAAAAGAAGGCGTTTCACCCACGCGCCTGCGGAAAGCTGACGCCTCATTCCGTCAGCACCAGCACCCGGGCGACCAGCTTTTCAATGCCCACGGCGGCTTCCGCAATATTCTTCGCCAGCATATACGCGGGCGTGGTGACAACTTTGTTGTCTTCATCCACCACAATGTCATCGACCGGGCACGGAACGTGTTCGCCCCCCATATCCTCGACGACCTCTGCGGTATCAATATCGGTTCCGATCGTCAGCCGTAACGGAAAATCGAAAATATTTGGCAGCATGGCTGGTGCAATACAGATAAAGCCCAGCGGCTTGCCCGCGGCATGCATCGCCAGCGTCAGCGCTTTTAGATCAGGGTCCACCGTGCATGCGGCACCTTCGGCAGCAAAGGTGCTGAGATTTTTCGCGGCGCCGAAGCCGCCCGGCACAATGAGCGCATCCAGTTCAGCGGCATCTGCCTTCGCCAGCGGATGAATCTCTCCCCGGGCAATACGCGCGGCTTCAATCAGCACGTTACGCGTTTCGGCCATCGGCTCGCCGGTCAGATGGTTAATCACATCCGACTGATTTTTGTCGGGTGCAAAACAGATAACCTCTACTCCCTGTTTCGTCAGGGCCAGCAGCGTGATTACGGCTTCATGTATTTCTGAACCATCAAAAACACCGCATCCGCTCAGGACAACACCAATTTTTTTCATCTTGACGATCCTTCTTTGCAACTCGCTGAAGCACATTAATAATTTTGATTAAAACGCTATGCTTCACACATTTCACTGATTCATGTAACAAACCATTTAAGATTTGCTATCTTATCTGCGTGCGGCCTAAATTTTTACGGCGGCGCCCATTAGAAAATTACTTTAAAAAACAGGCGCAGCCACGATTTCCCTGGTGTTGGCGCAGTATTCGCGCACCCCGGTCTAGCCGGGGTCATTTTTTTCTGGCATCCACCCAGGCTTTAAGCACCGCAACATCGTTCTGCCACTCTTGTTTCATCTCTTCAACCCAATCACCAACGTTATCTTCCCAAGCTGGTAAATCAGGCGACTGAATCTGTTGACCCAGCTGCTGCAGGTGGCGTAACCCGACCGAGCCGGCTGCGCCTTTGATTTTATGCCCTTCTTCCACGATGCCCTTCTGGTCACGCGCCGTCAGGTTTGACTCCAGCACGCTCAGATAACCCGGCATCATTTTTTCAAACACCGCCAGGCCGTCGGTAATCAGTTTCGGGCCAACCAGATCGATATACTGCTCCAGCATCGCGGTATCGAGTATCGTTTGGGCTTTTGCGCTATCAACAGACGTCATGGTGCTCTCCTCTTCATCGTGGGTATCCCAGAACTTCTTGATCATGGCGGTCAGAGCAGGCACCGCCAGAGGCTTGCTGAGTACATCGTCCATACCGGCGTCGAGATACTCTTTTTTATCTTTCAGCACGTTCGCCGTCAGCGCCACCAGCGGCGGCAGTTCATCAGCCGTGTACTGACGCGTCAGTTCACGCGAGATATCCAGCCCGGTCATATCCGGCAACTGGATATCCAGCAGAACGAGGTCATATTCACCCGGTGTAAACATCTCCAGCGCGGCTTTACCGGTCATCGCGACATCCACGCTGTTGCCCAGTTTTTCCAGCACCGAGCGCGCTACAATCACGTTAAGCTCAATATCCTCCACCAACAGGACGTGCAGCGCAGGCAGCGGCATATCGTCATTTTCAAAGGTATCCTCTACCTCTTCCGCCACCGCCGGCGCATGCACCGTCAGCGTGAAGGTTGACCCTTTGCCCGCCTGGCTGGCAACGGTGATGTCACCGCCCATGCTCTTCGCCAGCCGCTTAGACACCGCCAGGCCGATTCCGGTACCAGTGGCCGGTTTTCCACCGTTGCTGTCCTTCACCTGGTAGTACATCGCGAAAATCTTGTCCTGCTCCTCCTGCGGAATACCAATCCCGGAGTCCTCCACCTCGAAGTGCAGCATGTCGCCGTCGTCATAGCGAATACGCACCGCCACCTGCCCCTTCTGGGTAAATTTCACCGCGTTGCTGATGAGGTTCCACAGGATCTGACGCAGCCGCGTGCCGTCGGTAATCACTTTATGCGGCAGCGGCAGGGTGGGATCCATGACAAAATTCAGCCCCTTCTGCTGGGCCTGCAGACCAGACAAGTTTTCCAGGTCGGCAAGGAAGCTGGTGAAATCAACCGGCTGGTTATCAAGCTGAACCTTTCGGCGCTCCATCTTATCCATGTCAATAATATCGTTGAAGATATTACCCAGCGTGACCGCCGAGACATGAATCGTTTTGAGGTATTTCTCCTGCTCTGCGGTCAGGTCGGTGTCCAGCAGAATACGGCTCAGCCCCACAATGCCGTTAAGCGGCGTACGAAGCTCATGGCTGATGGTGGAGATGAAGGTGGTTTTGTCGCGGCTGGCGCGCTCCAGCGCATCCTGATAGCGCTTACGCTCGGTAATATCACGGCCGAAGCCCATCAGGCCGTGGCGCTTCCCGACGCGGTCATAGTACGGCACCTTACGGATCTCAAAGCAGGCTTTGCGCCCGTCCGGGTAATCCAGCCACTGTTCGTAGGTCAGCGAGACGTTATGGCGGAACACTTTTTCGTCCGTCTCCATGACCTTGGCGGCCGCCTCTTCGGAGTAAACGTCCTGCGGCTTGAGGTGAATCAGCTGCTTCTCGCTTTTCCCGGTCAGGAGCTCCATCGCCCGGTTACAGCCTGAAAATTCTTTATCTTCGTTACGGTAGAATACCAGATCCGGCGAAGCGTCCAGGAACGAACGCAGGAAGGAGGATTGCTGCTCAAGCTGGATCTGCGTCACCTCTCGCTCTTTCATTTCGATTTTCAGCTGTTCCAGCGTGGCCTGACGCTCTGCCTCCGCCTTCTCACGATCTGAAATTTCCTGATTCAACTGAGCAATGTTGTCTTTAAGCTGAACGTTGAGCTTCAGGTCGCGCTCGCGCATCTCCTCCAGCTTATCGACCAGTTTTGATAAGCGCTGACGGGACTCCTCCAGCTGTTCGACCACCACGGAAAGAAAATAGACCGCCCAGGGGGTAATGAGCAGGCCGAAGAAGATAGAGCGGATAACGTCGATACTCTCGACCTGACCATGCAGAACCATCGTAACGGCCATCTGCACGACAATCGCCAGAACGACCAGCGCCAGCGCCAGCAGCATGGAGAAACGCACCAGCCCAAGCTTCATCATCAGGTCGACGTAGTACTGGGCTAGCATTCGAATTTGCTTCATAGAGGATCCCTTCACGACTTTATCGCTCAATAATACTCAAATTCGAGGCGGGACGTTGAAGGTTGTGAGAAAAAGTGCGGGGTGAAACAGGAGATTAGCCTCGCCTCCGGTTCACCGGAAGCGAGGAGAGGTCAATCAGGAGCGTTTCAGCAGCAGCCAGAGGCTGATCAGGAAGAAGCTGGCGCTCGGCAGCAGCGCACCGATAATCGGCGGGATGCCATAAACCAGCGTCAGCGGACCGAAGATCTGATCGAGTACATAGAAGACAAAGCCGAAGCTAATACCGGTCACGACGCGCACGCCCATCGGCACGCTACGCAGCGGGCCGAAGATAAACGACAGCGCCATCAGCATCATCACCGCCACGGACATCGGCTGGAAGATTTTGCTCCACATGTTGAGCTGATAGCGTCCGGCATCCTGCCCGCTCGACTTCAGGTACTTCACATAGTTGTGCAAGCCGCTGATAGAGAGCGCGTCAGGATCCAGCGCAACAACCCCGAGCTTATCCGGCGTGAGGTTGGTCTTCCAGGTGCCGGTCACCGTCTGTGACCCGGTAATCTGTTTTGGATCGGTCAGGTCAGATTCATCAACCTGCGACAAACGCCACTGCTTATGTTCAGCGTCAAACTTCGCGGAAGAGGCGTGTCGGACAGACTCCAGACGGCGCTGGTCGTTGAACGCGTAGATGCTCACCCCGCCCAGTTCATCATTACCCTTTACCCGTTCGATGTAGACGAAGTTTTTCCCGTCTTTCGCCCATAAACCTTGCTGAGTCGAGAGCAGTGAACCACCGTACATTGCCTGAGCACGATAGTTACGCGCCATCTGCTCGCCCTGCGGTGCCACCCACTCGCCAATCGCCATGGTCAACAGGACCAGCGGGATTGCGGTTTTCATTACCGACAGCGCAACCTGCATACGGGTAAAGCCTGAGGCCTGCATCACCACCAGCTCGCTGCGCTGAGCCAGCATCCCCAGCCCCAGCAGCGCGCCCAGCAGGGCCGCCATCGGGAAGAAGATCTGCACATCTTTTGGCACGCTGAGCAGGGTGTACATCCCCGCACCCATCGCGTCATAGCTGCCCTGCCCGGCTTTTTTCAGCTGATCGACAAATTTGATAATGCCGGAGAGCGACACCAGCATGAACAACGTCATCATGATGGTGGTGAAAATGGTTTTACCGATATAGCGATCAAGAACGCCAAACGCCTGCATTAGATGGCTCCTTTACGCGAGAATCGGGCACGTATGCGGCGCACAGGCACCGTATCCCACAGGTTTAATCCCAGCGCCAGTAAGATGTACAGGCTGTTAACGAACCACGTCCAGACCATCGGATCCAGCTTACCCTTCGCGCCGTTAGAGCGAATCGAGGTTTGCAGCAGGAAGTAGATCAGGTAAAGCAGCATCGCTGGCAGCATAGAGAGCACGCGGCCCTGGCGCGGGTTCACCACGCTCAGCGGCACGACAATCAGTGCCATCATAAACACGGTGAATACGAGCGTAATACGCCAGTGGAACTCAGCCCGCGCTCTGTCGGTATCGGTATTCCACAGCGTGCGCATATCCATTTGCTCGGTATCCGTCGGATCGAGCGCCACCGCCTGATGACCAATAATGGCCTGATAGTTCTGGAAATCCGTAATACGGAAGTCACGCAGCATCGCGGTGCCTTCGAATCGGGTGCCTTTATTCAGCGTGACGACCTGAGAACCGTCTTTGCGCTGAGAAAGCTGTCCAGAATCGGCAACCACCACTGACGGACGCGCGTTACCTTTAGGACGCAGCTGCGCCAGGAATACATCGTTGAATTTACTGCCGTCAACGCTCTCAATAAACAGCACGGAGTTTCCGTCAGTTGCCTGCTGGAACTGCCCCTGCGCGAGCGCCGCCATGCCGGGGTTTGCTTTCGCCTCGGCCAGCACTTCGTCCTGATGACGGGAAGACATAGGGCCCGCCCACATCACATTCACCGCCGCAACAATGCCCGTGAACAGCGCCAGTATCATCGCCGCTTTCACCAGTACGGCTTTACTCAGGCCGCAGGCATGCATCACCGTAATTTCACTCTCGGTGTACAGCTTACCGAGGGTCATGAGCAGGCCGAGGAATAGACTCAGCGGCAGAATAAGCTGCGCCATTTCCGGGATCCCCAGCCCAAGCAGGGAAAGCACCAGATTCGTTGGAATTTCGCCGTCAACGGCCGCACCGAGGATCTTAACCAGCTTCTGACAGAAAAAAATCAGCAGCAGGATGAAGAGGATCGCCAGTTGGCTTTTGAGCGTCTCCCGCACCAGATATCTTATGATTATCACTTTAAATACGCCCGTAAAAACCCGTCTCTTTGCTGGAAAATCGCTTGTTTCATGGCTTAAACGTCATTTATTCTCTTGAGTCGTCGAAATCGTCGCTAAGATTAAAACATCCGGCGGATTCACGCTTCAGGACTTTTTCTGACGTGTCGAAACCGTAGTAACGTAAGATTAACACGAAGTCACCACAACAGCGGACATGAGTTACGAAAGGTTTCAATTCTATCCGTAGCAGCCGCCGTTGTCTTTAAGATTCAGGAGCGTAGTGCATGGAGTTCAGTGTAAAAAGCGGTAGCCCGGAGAAACAGCGGAGTGCCTGCATCGTTGTGGGCGTCTTTGAACCGCGCCGACTCTCCCCGATCGCCGAGCAACTCGATAAAATCAGTGACGGCTATATCAGCGCCCTGCTGCGCCGTGGCGAACTGGAAGGCAAACCTGGGCAGACGCTGTTACTGCACCATGTTCCGAACGTCCTGTCAGAGCGTATTCTGCTGATTGGCTGCGGTAAAGAGCGCGAGCTGGATGAACGTCAGTATAAGCAGGTTATTCAGAAAACCATTAATACGCTGAATGACACCGGTTCAATGGAAGCCGTCTGCTTCCTGACCGAGTTGCACGTCAAAGGCCGTAACACCTACTGGAAAGTGCGTCAGGCCGTCGAAACGGCAAAAGAGAGCCTTTACAGCTTCGATCAGCTTAAGACCAACAAAAGCGAGCCGCGTCGCCCGCTGCGCAAAATGGTCTTTAACGTGCCAACCCGTCGCGAACTGACCAGCGGCGAGCGCGCCATCCAGCATGGTCTGGCGATTGCCGCCGGTATCAAAGCGGCAAAAGATCTCGGCAACATGCCGCCAAACATCTGTAACGCCGCCTACCTCGCCTCTCAGGCGCGCCAGCTGGCTGACTCCTACAGCAAAAACGTCATCACCCGCGTCATCGGCGAACAGCAGATGAAAGAGCTGGGGATGCACTCTTATCTGGCGGTGGGTAACGGCTCGCAGAACGAATCCCTGATGTCGGTCATCGAATACAAAGGCAACCCGTCTGAAGACGCGCGTCCGATCGTGCTCGTCGGTAAAGGGCTGACCTTTGACTCCGGCGGTATCTCCATCAAGCCTTCAGAAGGCATGGACGAGATGAAGTACGACATGTGCGGCGCGGCGGCGGTTTACGGCGTCATGCGCATGGTTGCGGAGCTTCAGTTGCCCATCAACGTAATCGGCGTGCTGGCAGGCTGCGAAAACATGCCTGGCGGTCGCGCGTATCGTCCGGGCGACGTCCTGACCACCATGTCCGGCCAGACCGTTGAAGTGCTGAATACCGACGCCGAAGGCCGTCTGGTACTCTGTGACGTGTTGACCTACGTTGAGCGCTTCGAGCCAGAAGCGGTTATCGACGTGGCCACCCTGACCGGTGCCTGCGTGATTGCCCTGGGCCATCACATCACCGGCCTGATGTCGAACCACAACCCGCTGGCGCACGAGCTTATCGGCGCGTCCGAGCAGGCCGGTGACCGCGCATGGCGTCTGCCGCTGGGTGACGAGTATCAGGAACAGCTGGAGTCTAACTTTGCGGACATGGCTAACATTGGTGGTCGTCCTGGCGGCGCAATTACCGCAGGCTGCTTCCTGGCGCGCTTCACCCGTAAATATAACTGGGCGCACCTGGACATCGCGGGTACCGCATGGCGCTCCGGTAAAGCCAAAGGCGCTACCGGACGTCCGGTGGCCCTGCTGTCGCAGTTCCTGCTTAATCGTGCGGGTTTTAACGGCGACGAGTGATGTAATGTGCCGGGTGGCGGCTTCGCCTTACCCGGCCTACACGCCGCTCAACCGTAGGCCGGGTAAGCGAAGCGCCACCCGGCTTTGCATTTAAATCCACGACAAGAAGCCCCATATATGAAGAATGCAACGTTCTACCTTCTGGACAACGACACCCATCAGGATGGCCTCAGCGCCGTTGAACAGCTGGTGTGTGAAATTGCCGCAGAACGTTGGCGCGCAGGTAAACGCGTACTGATTGCCTGTGAAGATGAACAGCAGGCGATTCGCCTGGATGAAGCGCTATGGGCGCGCCCGCCGGAAAGTTTTGTTCCGCATAACCTGTCGGGCGAAGGTCCACGCGGCGGGGCTCCGGTCGAAATAGCCTGGCCGCAAAAGCGCAACAGCAGCGCGCGCGATATTCTCATTAGCCTGCGGACAGACTTTGCAGATTTTGCCACCGCTTTCACAGAAGTGGTAGACTTTGTCCCTTACGAAGAATCCTTGAAACAACTGGCGCGCGAACGCTATAAAGCGTACCGCCTGGCCGGTTTTAACCTGAATACGGCAACCTGGAAATAATGGAAAAGACATATAACCCACGCGATATCGAACAGCCGCTTTACGAGCACTGGGAACAGCAGGGCTATTTCAAGCCTAACGGCGACGAAAGCAAAGAGTCCTTCTGCATCATGATCCCGCCGCCGAACGTCACCGGCAGTTTGCATATGGGGCATGCTTTCCAGCAGACCATCATGGACACCATGATCCGCTACCAGCGCATGCAGGGCAAAAACACCCTGTGGCAGGCGGGGACTGACCACGCGGGTATCGCGACCCAGATGGTGGTTGAGCGTAAAATTGCCGCTGAAGAAGGTAAAACTCGTCACGACTACGGTCGCGATGCGTTCATCGACAAAATCTGGCAGTGGAAGGCAGAATCCGGCGGCACCATTACCCGTCAGATGCGCCGTCTCGGCAACTCCGTGGACTGGGAGCGCGAGCGCTTCACCATGGACGAAGGCCTGTCCAACGCCGTAAAAGAAGTGTTCGTCCGTCTGTACAAAGAAGACCTGATTTACCGCGGCAAACGCCTGGTAAACTGGGACCCGAAACTGCGCACCGCAATTTCTGACCTGGAAGTGGAAAACCGCGAGTCTAAAGGCTCCATGTGGCACATCCGCTATCCGCTGGCCGACGGCGCTAAAACCGCAGACGGTAAAGATTACCTGGTGGTAGCGACCACCCGTCCGGAAACCCTGCTGGGCGATACCGGCGTGGCCGTTAACCCGGAAGATCCGCGCTATAAAGATCTGATCGGCAAATTTGTGGTGCTGCCGCTGGTGAACCGCCGCATTCCGATTGTGGGCGACGAACACGCCGACATGGAAAAAGGCACCGGCTGCGTGAAAATCACCCCGGCGCACGACTTCAACGACTATGAAGTGGGTCGTCGTCACGCCCTGCCGATGATCAACATTCTGACCTTCGACGGCGATATCCGCGAAAGCGCAGAGGTGTACGACACCAAAGGCAACGAATCCGACGTTTACTCCAGCGAGATCCCGGCGGAGTTCCAGAAGCTTGAGCGCTTTGCTGCACGTAAAGCCATCGTAGCCGCCGTTGATGCTCTCGGCCTGCTGGAAGAGATTAAGCCTCACGATCTGACCGTGCCGTACGGCGACCGTGGCGGCGTGGTTATTGAGCCAATGCTGACCGACCAGTGGTACGTCCGTGCCGACGTGCTGGCAAAACCGGCTGTGGAAGCGGTTGAGAACGGCAGCATTCAGTTCGTGCCGAAGCAGTACGAAAACATGTACTTCTCCTGGATGCGCGACATTCAGGACTGGTGTATCTCCCGTCAGCTGTGGTGGGGTCACCGCATCCCGGCATGGTACGACAACGAAGGCAACGTCTACGTTGGCCGTAGCGAAGACGAAGTGCGTCAGGAAAATAACCTGAGCGCTGACGTGGCCCTGCGCCAGGATGAAGACGTTCTGGATACCTGGTTCTCCTCCGCGCTGTGGACCTTCTCTACCCTCGGCTGGCCGGAAAACACCGACGCGCTGCGTCAGTTCCACCCTACCAGCGTAATGGTGTCCGGCTTCGACATTATCTTCTTCTGGATTGCCCGCATGATCATGATGACCATGCACTTCATCAAAGACGAAGACGGCAAGCCGCAGGTTCCGTTCCATACCGTCTACATGACCGGCCTTATCCGCGACGACGAAGGGCAGAAGATGTCCAAGTCCAAGGGCAACGTGATTGACCCGCTGGACATGGTTGACGGGATCTCCCTGGAAGACCTGCTGGAAAAACGTACCGGCAACATGATGCAGCCGCAGCTGGCTGAGAAAATCCGCAAGCGTACCGAGAAGCAGTTCCCGAACGGGATCGAATCTCACGGTACCGATGCCCTGCGCTTCACCCTGGCGGCGCTGGCCTCTACCGGCCGCGACATCAACTGGGACATGAAGCGTCTGGAAGGTTACCGTAACTTCTGTAACAAGCTGTGGAACGCCAGCCGCTTCGTGCTGATGAACACCGAAGATCAGGATTGCGGCTTCAACGGCGGCGAGATGACTCTGTCTCTGGCAGACCGCTGGATCCTGGCGGAATTTAACCAGACGGTGAAAGCCTTCCGCGAGGCGCTGGACAGCTACCGCTTCGATATCGCAGCGGGCATTCTTTACGAATTCACCTGGAACCAGTTCTGTGACTGGTATCTGGAGCTGGCGAAGCCGGTCATGAACGGCGGTTCTGAAGCAGAGCTGCGCGGCACGCGCAACACGCTGATTACCGTCCTGGAAGGCCTGCTGCGCCTGGCGCATCCGGTCATTCCATTCATCACCGAAACCATCTGGCAGCGCGTGAAGGTCATTGCGGGCATCAACGCCGATACCATCATGCTGCAGCCGTTCCCGGAATTCGATGCGGCTAAGGTTGATGAAGCCGCGTCAGCGGATACCGAGTGGCTGAAGCAGGCGATCGTTGCGGTACGTAACATCCGTGCCGAAATGAACATCGCCCCGGGTAAACCACTGGAGCTGCTGCTGCGCGGTTGCAGCGACGCTGCCGTTCGTCGCGTCACCGAGAACAACACCTTCCTGAAAACCATGGCGCGTCTGGAAAGCATCACCGTGCTGCCTGCCGATGACAAGGGTCCGGTTTCCGTGACTAAAATCATCGACGGTGCGGAGCTGCTGATCCCGATGGCGGGCCTGGTCGACAAAGACGCAGAGCTGGCGCGTCTGGCGAAAGAAGTGGCGAAAGTCGATGTGGAAATTGGCAAAATCGAAAGCAAGCTGGCGAACGAAGGCTTTGTTGCCCGCGCGCCGGAAGCGGTCATCGCCAAAGAGCGTGAGCGTCTGGTTGCCTTCGCCGATGCGAAGACCAAACTGATCGAGCAGCAGGCCGTTATCGCGGCCCTGTAATGCTTTTACCCCTTACGCTTCAGGGCGTAAGGGGTAACCTTCCTGAAAACTCCTCGCTTGCACTCCCTTTTCTGCGGTGCTATTAACAGCAACTGTGTGTCAATTTTTGTAATGAGTAATGCTATGAGCGTGATTACCCCCGTCGCGACGACGATGCGTCGGATCACTGAGCAGGACAATCCGGCTATCGCCGCCGTTATTCGCACCGTTTCTGCAGAGTTTGGGCTGACGGCGGATAAAGGTTACACCGTTGCCGACCCGAATCTTGACGAACTGTTTAAGCTGTACAGCCAGCCGGGCCACGCCTACTGGGTCATTGAGCAGGACGGCCAGGTTGTGGGCGGCGGCGGCGTTGCGCCGCTGAGCTGCAGCGAGCCGGATATCTGTGAGCTGCAGAAAATGTATTTCCTGCCGTCGGTTCGTGGGCAGGGTCTGGCGAAGAAGCTGGCGCTGGTCGCCCTGGAGCACGCGCGCAATCAGGGTTTTAAACGCTGCTACCTCGAAACCACCGCCTTCCTCAAAGAGGCCATCGGCCTGTATGAACATCTGGGCTTTGAGCATATCGATGCGCCGCTGGGCTGCACGGGCCACGTTGACTGCGAAGTCAGAATGCTGAAAAGTCTGTAAGTTTCGTTCCTGCCCCCTTCTGTTAAGCGGCTGTAAACTGAATGCTCTACACTCTCAGTTCACACCACAACGGGGGAAACACGATGTCGAAGATAAAAAGCTACGCCGCACCGCAGGCGGGTGCAGAACTTGAGCTGTACGAGTACGATGCGGGCGAACTAAAAGCAGAAGACGTCGAAGTACAGGTTGATTACTGCGGGGTCTGCCACTCAGATCTCTCGATGATCGACAACGAATGGGGCTTCTCCAGCTATCCGCTGGTTGCCGGGCACGAAGTGATTGGCCGCGTCGTCGCGCTCGGCAGCGCCGCGCAGGACAAAGGGCTGAAGGTTGGCCAGCGCGTGGGCATTGGCTGGACAGCACGCAGCTGCGGCCACTGCGACGCCTGTATCAGCGGCAACCAGATCAACTGCCTTGAAGGCGCAGTGCCCACCATCCTGAACAAGGGCGGTTTCGCCGATAAGCTGCGCGCCGACTGGCAATGGGTCATCCCGCTGCCGGACAGCATTGATATTGAATCTGCTGGTCCACTGCTGTGCGGCGGGATCACCGTCTTTAAACCGCTGCTGATGCACCACGTCACCGCCACCAGCCGCGTGGGCGTGATCGGTATCGGCGGTCTGGGCCATATCGCCATCAAGCTGCTGCACGCGATGGGCTGTGAAGTTACGGCGTTTAGCTCGAACCCGGCGAAGGAGAAAGAAGTGCTGGCAATGGGCGCGGACAAAGTCGTGAACAGCCGCGATCCGGACGCGCTGAACGCGCTGGCTGGGCAGTTTGACCTGATCATCAACACCGTGAACGTCGATCTCAACTGGCAGCCGTACTTTGAAGCGCTGGCCTACGGCGGTAACTTCCACACCGTGGGTGCGGTGATGAAGCCGCTGCCGGTTCCGGCCTTTACCCTGATCGGCGGGGATCGCAGCGTGTCAGGCTCCGCGACCGGTACGCCATACGAGCTGCGCAAGCTGATGAAGTTTGCCGGCCGCACCAAAGTGACGCCGACCACCGAGCTGTATCCAATGTCGAAAATTAACGAAGCCATCCAGCACGTGCGCGACGGCAAAGCCCGTTATCGCGTGGTGTTGAAAGCGGATTTCTGATATGAGTTTGCCGGGTGACGGCTTCGCCTGACCCGGCCTACTTTTGCTACTGCGCCAATATATTAAACACTTCCGCCACCGCGACCGCCCCCGGGTCCATTACCCCATCCAGATTCTCTTTATTCACATACGATGAGCGCCCTGCTCCGGCTTTCGCCATTTTCGCCGTTGCCTCCGCTCCCTGCTGCGCAGCCTGCGCTGCCGCCTGAAGATCTTTTTTCTTCAAGGCTTCCAGCGCCGGTTGCAGCGCATCGATCAGCGTACGATCGCCGAGATCTGCCCCGCCATACTGCTTCATCTGCGCCAGTCCGCTCAGCAATGCTTCAGGTAGCGGCTGTCCATCGTGAAGCTTTTGCCCCGCCGCCGTGAAGAAGATCGACATGAGTACACCGCTCGATCCGCCCATCACCGTGGCCAGTCGTTCCCCCACCAGCAACAGCAGCTTAGGTACGTCATTCAGCGGGAGAGTGTTTTCTTCCAGGCGCTGCGCAATATCCCGTGCACCTTGCGCAAACGTAGAGCCAGTATCGCCATCGCCCACTTTGGCATCCAGCGCATTCAGGCGGTTTTCAAGCTGTATGAGCGTCTTCGTCACCTGTGAAACAGACTCCTTCACCTGCGGATTGTCGGACGCGTCATATTCCACGCTATCGTGAATAGCGCTTTGCGGAACGGTACGCAGAGGGGCAAACGCCACAGGCTTCTGCCAGCCCAGCGTCTCGACCTCGGCGTGAATCGCCTTTTCAAAGTAATCGTTGAGCTTTAGCAGCGTCAGAGAAAAGCCCTTCATATCCAGCGCGCTCACCAGCGGCGCAGGGCCAATCAGGTACGCAATATTCTCTTTCAGCGCTGAATGTGCCAGCTCTTTGGTGAGCAGAGCCATCTCCAGCGCGGACACGCCGCCGAGGTTGTTGATCAGCACCGCGAAACGCCCCTCGCCCGCCTGCGCTTTGAGCGGCGACACCAGCGTGTCGATAATCGCTTTGCTGTTTTGCGTATCAACCACCGAGGCACCCGGCTCCCCGTGGATCCCCAGCCCCAGCTCGACATGGCCCTGCTTGATGCGCCCCTCTTCATCGTCGCTGCCCGGCAGGTTGCAGGTTTGCATCGCAACGCCCAGGCTCCAGAGGTTATCGCAGGCCTGCTGCGCAATATCCCGCACCTCGCTCAGCGATTTTCCGTGCTCCGCTGCATAGCCTGCAATCTTGTGCACCAGCGCCGTGCCGGCAATGCCGCGCGGCTGCTTGTTGTCGGGCAGCGCGATATCGTCCGCCACAATCACCATCTCGACCTTCAGGCCGTAGCGTTTGGCCTTTTCTGCCGCCAGGCCAAAGTTAAGCCGGTCACCGGTATAGTTTTTGACGATCAGCAGGCAGCCGCGATCGCCCGTCACCGCCACAATAGCGTTCAGCACCGCATCCACGCTCGGGGAGGCGAACAGATCGCCACACACTGCCGCCGTCAGCATGCCTTTACCGACAAATCCGGCGTGCGCCGGTTCGTGCCCGGAGCCTCCGCCGGAGATCACCGCCACGCGGCTTTTATCCCAGTCACCGCGGGCGACAACCCTGATAGCTGGATCGATATCAAGTTTGACGAGATTCGCATGTGGCGCAGAAAGCAGTATGCCTTCAATGGCGTCATTGACCAGCTGTTTGCGATCGTTAAAGAAGAATCTGGACATTGTTTTCCACTATTTTATGAACCGTATGCAAAAGCATAGTCCGAGCTGGACAATGCGCCGCAAAGTCAGCAATTTACTCAACCATTTTGCCGTCAGGTTGCCTATACTCCACCCAGGACTAAGAGAGGAAGCGCATCATGAGTACACCATTGTTAATTGCCCGGACGCTGGAAAAAGAGCTGTATCTACTGCCCGCGATGGCGAACCGCCACGGTCTGATTACCGGCGCCACCGGCACAGGGAAAACAGTCACTCTTCAGAAGCTGGCGGAGTCACTTTCAGAGATTGGCGTGCCGGTCTTTATGGCTGACGTGAAGGGCGATTTAACCGGTGTGGCTCAGGAGGGTACCGCTTCTGAAAAACTGCTCGAACGACTGAAGAATATTGGCATTACGGACTGGACGCCGCACGGCAACCCGGTGGTGGTCTGGGACATCTTCGGTGAGAAAGGCCACCCGGTACGCGCCACCGTTTCCGATCTCGGCCCGCTGCTGCTGGCCCGCCTGCTCAACCTCAACGACGTGCAGTCCGGCGTGCTGAACATCATCTTCCGTATCGCCGACGATCAGGGGCTGCTGCTGCTCGATTTCAAAGATCTGCGCGCCATTACCCAGTACATCGGTGATAACGCCAAATCTTTCCAGAACCAGTACGGCAATATCAGCAGCGCCTCTGTCGGTGCCATTCAGCGTGGGCTACTGACGCTGGAGCAGCAGGGCGCCGAACACTTCTTCGGCGAGCCGATGCTGGATATTAAAGACTGGATGCGCACCGACAGCAGCGGCAAAGGCATCATCAACATTCTGAGTTCAGAGAAGCTCTACCAGATGCCAAAGCTTTACGCCGCCAGCCTGCTGTGGATGCTCTCTGAGCTGTACGAGCAGTTACCGGAAGCGGGCGATCTGGAAAAACCCAAACTGGTCTTCTTCTTTGACGAAGCACACCTGCTGTTTAACGACGCGCCGCAGGTGCTGCTGGATAAAATTGAACAGGTTATCCGCCTGATCCGCTCCAAAGGGGTCGGCGTCTGGTTTGTGTCGCAAAACCCGTCGGATATTCCTGACAATGTGCTGGGCCAGCTGGGAAACCGCGTGCAGCACGCCCTGCGCGCCTTTACGCCGAAGGATCAGAAAGCGGTGAAAGCCGCCGCGCAAACCATGCGTGCCAATCCGGCCTTTGATACCGAAGCCGCGATTCAGGCGCTGGGCACCGGTGAAGCGCTGATCTCGTTCCTGGATGCCAAGGGCAGCCCGTCCGTGGTGGAACGCGCAATGGTGATCGCGCCCTGCTCGCGCATGGGGCCGGTTACCGACGATGAACGTAACAGCCTGATTAATCACTCCCCGGTGTACGGCAAGTATGAAGACGAGGTGGATCGGGAGTCTGCGTTCGAGATGCTGCAAAAAGGGGTACAGGCAACCACCGAATCGCAGGATGCTCCACCCGCTAAGGGCCAGTCAGTCGCAGTGGATGACGGTATTCTCGGCGGGCTAAAAGACATTTTGTTTGGCACAACCGGACCGCGCGGCGGCAAACGCGACGGCGTGGTACAGACCATGGCGAAAAGCGCCGCGCGGCAGGTCACCAATCAGATTGTGCGCGGCATGCTGGGGAGTCTGCTAGGCGGCCGCCGTCGATAGGCGGGGAACCCACGGGCGGCCCAGCGCCGAACCCTGTACGCCGTTTTCCTGAAGATAGCGGTCGATTTCCACCATCCCCGTCCACCGGTTCTCGCACCAGAGCGGTGCCAGAAGCGTTGGACGGCGGGCGCTGGCGGAGATGCGGTGGTAGACAATCTCCGGCGGCGTATGGCGAATCATCTCTCCCGCCGTCACCGTATAGTCGTCGAGCTCGATACTGCTTAACCGCCCGGCTTCCCAGGCTTTCGCCATTATGCTTCCCTTCACGATATGCAGCGGGTGCAGCTTAATGCCGTCTACGCCGGTTTCAACGACTTTTTCCAGCGTCTCCAGGCTGTGCTGCTGCCCTTCTCCGGGCAAGCCGACAATCAGATGCGAACAGACTTTCAGGCCACGCTCGCGGGCGAGACGCGTGGTGCGCTGGTAGCAGGCGAAATCATGCCCACGATTGATACGGTGCAGGGTTTTATCGTGCGCGGTCTGCAGGCCCAGCTCCAGCCAGATCTCATAGCCCTTCTCTCTGTACTCGCTAAGTAAATCCAGCACCGCCTCCGGTACGCAGTCCGGGCGCGTACCCACGCACAGCCCGACAATGTTCGCCTGAGTAACCGCCTGCTGATACATGGAACGCAGCACCTGCACCTCCGCCCACGTACTGGTGTAGGCCTGGAAATAGGCCAGATACTGCTTCGCGCGGTTCACCAGGCTGGCCTGATGGGCGAGCTGTTCCGCGATGGATTTATGCTGCTGGGCTTTGTCAGCAAACGACGCAACGTTACAGAAGGTGCAGCCGCCGCGCCCGATGGTGCCGTCGCGGTTCGGGCAGCTAAAGCCGCCGTGCAGCGTCAGCTTATGCACCTTTTGACCGTACCGCTGCAAAAGATCCCCACCAAACATATTGACTAATTTCTGTAACTGCATAATCTGATAGACCGTCCCGAAGAAAGGGGACAAGCCTGCCATTGTTAGCCTCTGTCGGCGATGACCTGGATCAATCGCCCTGGACGGCCTTTATCCATTTGAATAAATAATCAAGATTACCGAGATTTCATTCACCCGCCACGTAATTACTTTTCCTTATGTTCTGATGGTTTTTTTCATTTATAGCGCCAGGACTGAAAAACAGTGATTTTATGCGGGTTCGAAGACTGCGCCAGATTATTATTCTGCCATAAATCCGCATTTCAGCACGCTGCATCAATAATACCGCTTTCATATAGTGAGTCAGATCACACTCCCCTGCACCTTCCTGGCGCTTTCAGCGGTTGTAAAATTAGTAAAATAATCAATAAAAACAAAATGATAATTACTCGTTAGCACATTTTTGTATAAATAAGATTGCCATTTGACCTGTGTACCAATTCCCGATAAGTTGGAAATCCGCTGGAAGCTTTCTGGATGAGCGGCCTGCTCATCATATTTATGCAGTAATTGAGATTCCCTCTGAAGCAAGTCCTCAAACTTGTTTACCTGCGCGAAAGGATGAAAAGAGGGCGAATGCGAGGTCCGCGTATGAAACGCTAACCCCGTCGCCATGCTCTTTCTGCGCCTGTGCGCCACGGTAAAGTTCAGTGGGAAGCCCGACGAGCCTGGGGAGGTTCACTGATATGTTGTACGATAAATCCCTTGAGAAGGATAACTGTGGTTTCGGCCTGATCGCCCACATAGAAGGCGAACCTAGCCACAAGGTAGTGCGTACCGCTATTCACGCACTGGCCCGTATGCAGCACCGTGGCGCCATCCTGGCCGATGGTAAAACCGGCGACGGTTGCGGCCTGCTGCTGCAAAAACCGGATCGTTTCTTCCGCATCGTGGCGGAAGAGCGCGGCTGGCGTTTAGCCAAAAACTACGCTGTCGGCATGCTGTTCCTGAATCAGGATCCTGAAAAGGCTGCCGCCTCACGCCGCATCGTTGAAGAAGAACTTCAGCGCGAAACCCTGTCGATTGTCGGCTGGCGCGATGTGCCAACCAACGAAGGGGTACTCGGTGAAATCGCCCTCTCCTCGCTGCCTCGTATTGAGCAGATTTTCGTTAACGCGCCTGCGGGCTGGCGTCCGCGCGATATGGAACGCCGTCTGTTTATCGCCCGTCGCCGCATTGAAAAACGTCTCCAGGACGATAAAGAGTTCTACGTCTGTAGCCTCTCTAACCTGGTGAACATCTATAAAGGTCTGTGTATGCCGGCTGACCTGCCGCGCTTCTACCTGGACCTGGCGGACCTGCGTCTGGAATCGGCCATTTGCCTGTTCCACCAGCGCTTCTCCACCAACACCGTACCACGCTGGCCGCTGGCTCAGCCGTTCCGCTACCTGGCGCACAACGGCGAGATCAACACCATCACCGGCAACCGCCAGTGGGCGCGTGCTCGTACCTATAAGTTCCAGACCCCGCTGATCCCTGACCTGCACGATGCCGCGCCGTTCGTGAACGAAACCGGCTCTGACTCCAGCTCCATGGACAACATGCTGGAACTGCTGCTGGCGGGCGGGATGGATATCGTGCGCGCCATGCGTCTGCTCGTGCCGCCGGCCTGGCAGAACAACCCGGATATGGATCCGGAGCTGCGCGCGTTCTTCGACTTTAACTCCATGCACATGGAGCCGTGGGACGGCCCGGCGGGCATCGTGATGTCCGACGGTCGCTTCGCTGCCTGTAACCTGGACCGTAACGGTCTGCGTCCGGCGCGCTACGTCATCACCAAAGACAAGCTCATCACCTGCGCCTCTGAAGTGGGGATCTGGGATTACCAGCCTGACGAAGTGGTCGAGAAAGGCCGCGTCGGTCCGGGCGAGCTGATGGTGATCGATACCCGCGGCGGCCGTATTCTGCACTCTGCGGAAACCGATAACGATCTGAAAAGCCGCCATCCGTATAAAGAGTGGATGGCGAAAAACGTCCGTCGCCTGGTGCCGTTCGAAGATCTGTCTGACGACGAAGTGGGCAGCCGCGAGATGGACGACGATACCCTCGCGAGCTTCCAGAAGCAGTTTAACTACAGCGCGGAAGAGCTGGACTCGGTTATTCGCGTGCTCGGCGAAAACGGCCAGGAAGCGGTCGGCTCGATGGGTGACGATACCCCGTTCGCCGTGCTCTCCAGCCAGCCGCGCATTATTTACGACTATTTCCGTCAGCAGTTTGCGCAGGTGACCAACCCGCCAATCGATCCGCTGCGTGAAGCCCACGTGATGTCGCTGGCCACCAGCATCGGTCGCGAGATGAACGTCTTCTGTGAAGCCGAAGGCCAGGCGCACCGTCTGACCTTTAAATCGCCGATCCTGCTGTACTCTGATTTTAAACAGCTCACCACCATGACCGAGGAGCACTACCGCGCCGACACGCTCGATATCACCTTCGACGTGACCGAAACGAGCCTCGAAGAGACGGTGAATGCGCTGTGTGACAAAGCCGAGCAGATGGTGCGTAACGGCACCGTTCTGCTGGTGCTGTCTGACCGTAACATTGCGAAAAACCGTCTGCCGGTGCCTGCGCCAATGGCGGTGGGGGCTATCCAGACGCGTCTGGTCGACAAGAGCCTGCGCTGCGATGCCAACATCATTGTGGAAACCGCCAGCGCCCGCGATCCGCACCACTTTGCCGTGCTGTTAGGCTTTGGTGCGACGGCGATCTATCCATACCTGGCCTACGAAACGCTGGCCCGCCTGGTAGACACCCGCGCCATCGACAAAGATTACCGCACGGTGATGCTGAACTACCGTAACGGCATCAACAAAGGCCTGTATAAGATCATGTCCAAAATGGGCATCTCGACCATTGCCTCTTACCGCTGCTCGAAGCTGTTTGAAGCGGTCGGCCTGCACGACGACGTCGCCAACCTCTGCTTCCAGGGCGTGGTCAGCCGCATCGGCGGGGCCGGTTTTGCTGACTTCCAGCAGGATCTGGTGAACCTGTCGAAGCGCGCCTGGCTGGCACGTAAGCCGCTGGAACAGGGCGGCCTGCTGAAATACGTTCACGGCGGCGAATATCACGCCTACAACCCGGACGTGGTGCGCACGCTGCAACAGGCGGTACAGAGCGGCGAATACAGCGATTATCAGCAGTATGCCGAGCTGGTGAACAACCGTCCGGCAGCGACGCTGCGCGACCTTATTGCCCTCAATCCGGGCGATGAAGCGGTCAGCGTTGACGAAGTTGAGCCTGCATCCGAACTGTTCAAACGCTTCGATACCGCGGCGATGTCCATCGGCGCGCTGAGCCCGGAAGCGCACGAAGCGCTGGCGGAAGCCATGAACAGCATCGGCGGCAACTCCAACTCCGGCGAGGGCGGTGAAGATCCTGCCCGTTACGGCACCAACAAAGTGTCGCGCATCAAGCAGGTGGCGTCCGGCCGCTTTGGCGTAACCCCTGCCTACCTGGTTAACGCCGACGTGATCCAGATTAAGGTCGCTCAGGGTGCAAAACCGGGTGAAGGCGGTCAGCTGCCGGGTGATAAAGTCACCCCGTACATCGCCAAACTGCGCTACTCGGTGCCGGGCGTGACGCTGATTTCCCCGCCGCCGCACCACGATATCTACTCTATCGAGGATCTGGCGCAGCTCATTTTCGACCTGAAGCAGGTCAACCCGAAAGCGATGATCTCCGTGAAGCTGGTTTCCGAGCCGGGCGTCGGCACCATCGCCACCGGCGTGGCGAAAGCCTATGCGGATCTGATCACCATTGCCGGCTACGACGGCGGCACCGGCGCAAGCCCGCTCTCCTCCGTGAAATATGCGGGCTGCCCGTGGGAGCTTGGTCTGGTGGAAACCCAGCAGGCGCTGGTGGCTAACGGCCTGCGTCACAAGATCCGTTTGCAGGTGGACGGCGGTCTGAAAACCGGCCTCGACATCATCAAAGCGGCGATTCTGGGTGCGGAAAGCTTCGGCTTCGGTACCGGCCCGATGGTTGCGCTCGGCTGTAAATACCTGCGTATTTGCCACCTGAACAACTGCGCAACCGGCGTTGCAACCCAGGACGAGAAGCTGCGTAAGAATCACTATCACGGCCTGCCGTTCAAAGTGACTAACTACTTTGACTTCATCGCCCGTGAAACCCGCGAGCTGATGGCGCAGCTGGGCGTGAAGCGTCTGGTGGATCTGATTGGCCGTACCGACCTGCTGAAAGAGCTGGAAGGCTTCACCGCCAAGCAGCAGAAGCTGGAGCTGTCTAAGCTGCTGGAAACGGCTGAGCCGCATCCTGGCAAAGCGGTTTACTGCACCGAGAACAACCCGCCGTTCGACAACGGCGTGCTGAACGCGCAGCTGCTGCAACAGGCGAAGCCGTACGTGGACGAGAAGCAGAGCAAAACGTTCTGGTTTGATATCCGCAACACCGACCGTTCTGTCGGCGCGTCCCTCTCCGGCTACATCGCGCAAACGCACGGTGACCAGGGGCTGGCATCGGATCCGATTACCGCGCACTTCAGCGGTACCGCGGGCCAGAGCTTCGGCGTGTGGAACGCCGGCGGCGTTGAGTTATACCTGACCGGCGATGCCAACGACTACGTCGGCAAAGGCATGGCGGGCGGTCTGCTGGCGGTGCGTCCTCCGGTCGGTTCAGCCTTCCGCAGCCATGAAGCCAGCATCATCGGCAACACCTGTCTGTACGGTGCGACCGGCGGTCGTCTGTTTGCCGCGGGCCGTGCGGGCGAACGTTTTGCGGTGCGTAACTCCGGTGCCATCACCGTGGTGGAAGGCATTGGCGATAACGGCTGCGAATACATGACGGGCGGAATTGTGTGCGTCCTGGGTAAAACCGGCGTGAACTTTGGCGCCGGCATGACGGGCGGTTTTGCCTACGTGCTGGATGAAGACGGTGAGTTCCGCAAGCGCGTGAACCCGGAACTGGTGGAAGTGCTGGACGTTGATTCGCTGGCCATTCATGAAGAACACCTGCGCGGTTTGATTACCGAACACGTGCAGCATACCGGTTCTTCGCGCGGCGAAGAGATCCTGGCGAACTGGCCAGCGTTCTCTGCGAAATTCGCGCTGGTTAAGCCGAAGTCCAGCGATGTTAAAGCCCTGTTGGGTCACCGTAGTCGTAGCGCAGCAGAGCTGCGCGTGCAGGCGCAGTAAGGAATTCAGATGAGCCAGAACGTTTACCAGTTTATCGACCTGCAGCGTGTTGATCCGCCAAAGAAACCGCTGAAGATCCGTAAAATTGAATTTGTTGAAATCTATGAGCCGTTTTCAGAAGGCCAGGCCAAAGCACAGGCAGACCGCTGCCTGTCCTGCGGTAACCCTTACTGCGAATGGAAATGTCCGGTCCATAACTACATTCCGAACTGGCTGAAGCTGGCCAACGAAGGGCGTATTTTTGAAGCCGCCGAGCTGTCTCACCAGACCAATACACTGCCGGAAGTGTGCGGCCGCGTGTGTCCTCAGGATCGCCTGTGCGAAGGCTCCTGTACGCTGAACGACGAGTTTGGTGCGGTGACCATCGGCAACATCGAACGCTATATCAACGATAAAGCGTTCGAGATGGGCTGGCGTCCGGATATGACCGGCGTGCGTCAAACCGACAAGCGCGTGGCGATCGTCGGCGCGGGTCCGGCAGGCCTGGCCTGTGCGGACGTGCTGACACGCAACGGCGTGAAGGCGGTGGTTTTTGACCGTCATCCGGAAATCGGCGGTCTGCTGACCTTCGGCATCCCGGCCTTCAAACTGGAAAAAGAGGTGATGACCCGCCGCCGTGAAATCTTCACCGGCATGGGCATTGAGTTCAAACTCAACACCGAAGTGGGCCGCGACGTGCAGCTCGACGATCTGCTGAAGGATTACGACGCCGTGTTCCTGGGCGTGGGTACCTATCAGTCCATGCGCGGTGGTCTGGAGAACGAAGATGCGCCAGGCGTGTACGACGCGCTGCCGTTCCTGATTGCTAACACCAAACAGCTGATGGGCTACGGCGAAACTGCCGACGAGCCGTTTGTCAGCATGGAAGGTAAACGCGTTGTCGTGCTGGGCGGCGGTGATACCGCGATGGACTGCGTGCGTACGTCCATTCGTCAGAACGCGGCGCACGTCATCTGTGCTTACCGTCGTGACGAAGAGAACATGCCGGGCTCTAAGCGCGAAGTGAAAAACGCGCGTGAAGAGGGCGTGGAGTTCCAGTTCAACATCCAGCCTCTGGGCATTGAAGTGAACGCCAACGGAAAGGTGAGCGGCGTGAAGATGGCGCGCACCGAGATGGGTGCGCCGGATGCGAAAGGCCGTCGTCGCGCGGAGATCGTGGCTGGCTCTGAGCACGTGATCCCGGCCGACGCCGTGGTGATGGCGTTTGGTTTCCGCCCTCACAGCATGGAGTGGCTGGCGAAGCACAGCGTAGAGCTGGACTCACAGGGCCGCGTGATTGCGCCGGAAGGCAGCGACAACGCCTTCCAGACCAGCAACCCGAAAATCTTCGCCGGTGGCGATATCGTTCGCGGTTCAGACCTGGTGGTGACGGCAATTGCCGAGGGCCGCAAGGCGGCTGACGGGATCCTGAACTTCCTGGAAGTGTAATACCGGTTGAACATGCGGTTTATCATCACCGCATGTTCGCCCCCCCCTTCTTTCCCCCCTTCAATTCCAGGCTTATTCCTTCTGCCTGAGATTTATTACGAACCATGACATGATGAACCTTTATCAACGGTCCGTAACTCTCTTTAAATCGTGAACGCAATCGTATATCCACAACAAATAAATGGTTAAGTGTTGAAGCAGAAGTTCATATAACGCAGTAATAGAAGAGCGGCGTAATATCTGCGCCGTAAACAAAAGGGATTTGAAATAATGGTCAAAAAACATGCCTATGTAGAATATCGCCCTAAATCAACGAGTGAGGATGAAGACGTTATCCATCATGTGGTGATTGTTGACGGCAAAGAGATACATACAGAGAAAACGCAGGAAAAGGCTGCTGATTGGGCTTTGGAACAGGGTTATGCGGTTCATGTCGCCCGCGAGCGCCATCTTAAGGACTTAGATCAACCGCCTTTGTTCCGTGTATACCCCTAGGGCAATTAGATGTTCCTTGTAATACACCAAGGGATTAAAGCCTAAATATGCGCTATTTAAAAGCCCTTCGGGGCTTTTTATTATGTCTTTAACCGGAGTGATTCTTAGGGGCAAACACAATCGAAAATGTGACATTTATGTCCGGACATTTCGATAATAACATTCACTAACAGCATAGATATCTGAATTAACATTCACAGCTAATATCATTGCATTCTCAAATATGAAACGACAACTAGTGTCATCTAAATAACTTGTCTGATCCTGGGCCGGCACCTCTTTGCCGCTGATATATTGCTACTACATACGGAAATGAAGATATGAAATTCGATAAAATCGTCACCGGGCTACTCTTTGCCATTTTGTTTTTCAGCGTCGGTAATGCTGTCGCCAAAGCCAACGCGCTCTCCGATACTCAGGTTAAAAACGAAATTATTGCGGAGTCTATCGCTGATTATCCCGGCGTATGTGCTTGCCCTTTTAATCAGGCCCGAAATGGCAGTTCATGCGGGCGTCGCAGTGCATGGAGTAAGGCTGGTGGCTATTCCCCAATTTGTTACCAGAATGAAGTCACCGCTGAAATGATAAAAGAGTGGCGGGAACGTAACAGCTAACCGCTATAAGCAGAAAGCAAAACAGGCCCGTCGGGCCTGTTTGTTTATTTCACAACGCGCAGTGCGGGACGACCACCGCGCGGTGGCGGTTCATCATCGGGACCCTCGTCGTCGTCCTGACGATCGGGCTTGTCGCCATCAATCACAGACATTACCGGGTCGCTTTCGCGTTCATCGGATGCCTCATCGTCATTCAGGCTGGCAACCTCTTCATCATACGCCGCTTCCGGCTCGAACATGGTGCCTGCACCGTTTTCACGGGCGTAGATAGCCAGAACCGCAGCCAGCGGAACGGAAACCTGACGCGGCACGCCGCCGAAACGCGCATTAAAGCGCACTTCGTCGTTTGCCAGCTCCAGGTTACCCACTGCACGTGGCGCAATATTCAGTACAATCTGTCCGTCGCGTGCGTATTCCATTGGAACCTGCACGCCCGGCAACGTCACATCCACAACCAGGTGCGGCGTGAGCTGGTTATCCAGCAGCCATTCATAGAAGGCGCGCAGCAGATACGGACGGCGTGGGGTAAGTTGTGACATTTCCACAGTCATTAGCCTCGGCCGAGACGCATTTCACGTTCCGGTTCAGTTAAAGATGCCAGGAAAGAGTCGCGCTCAAATACGCGAGTCATATAGCCTTTCAGCTCTTTTGCGCCAGGGCCGCTGAACTCAACGCCCAGAATTGGCAGACGCCACAGCAGCGGGGCCAGATAGCAATCCACCAGGCTGAACTCGTCGCTCAGGAAGAACGGTTTCTGACCAAACACAGGGGCAATTGCCAGCAGCTCTTCACGCAGTTGCTTACGCGCAGCGTCGGCTTCAGAAGCGGAACCGCTGGTAATGACGTTCATCAGCGAATACCAGTCTTTTTCGATACGCTGCATGTACAGGCGGCTTTCACCACGTGCAACAGGGTAAACAGGCATCAGCGGCGGATGCGGGAAACGCTCATCCAGATATTCCATAATGATACGGGATTCCCACAGGGTCAGCTCGCGATCCACCAGCGTCGGTACGCTTTGGCTCGGGTTGAGATCGATCAGATCCTGAGGCGGGTTATCCTTTTCCACATGCTCGATCTCAAAACTGACACCCTTCTCGGCCAGCACGATACGAACCTGATGGCTATAAATGTCAGTAGGACCAGAAAACAGCGTCATTACCGAACGTTTGTTGGCAGCGACAGCCATGAAAACCTCCAGGTATATTCAGAATTTTTACTGCTACCAGCCCAACGGGGCCAGCCAGATGAAGTATCGCCCATCCCAGAGAAGACACATTGTTCAAGAATCGAACAAAAATCGAGTATTCACCGATATTTGGGCAGAAAATTGGATGATAGTTTACCAGATTTTGATGGCTTTGTGGTGAGGGGATGCCGGAAATGTGGAAAAAGAGAAGATATATGAAATGTTACTGTGGATAACCTGCGCATTATCCATAAAAAAACCCGCCGAAGCGGGTTTTTCGCCAATCGTTCTGCGTAAGCAGAATGGATTAACGTTTGGAGAACTGTGGACGACGACGTGCTTTACGCAGACCCACTTTCTTACGTTCAACCTGACGAGCGTCACGAGTAACGAAGCCAGCTTTACGCAGTTCAGAACGCAGGGATTCGTCGTACTCCATCAGAGCGCGGGTGATACCGTGACGGATCGCACCTGCCTGACCGGAGATACCACCACCTTTAACGGTGATGTACAGATCCAGTTTTTCTACCATATCAACCAGTTCCAGCGGCTGGCGAACTACCATGCGGGCAGTTTCGCGACCGAAGTATTGTTCCAGAGAACGCTGGTTGATTACGATTTTACCACTGCCCGGTTTGATGAAAACGCGAGCTGCGGAACTTTTGCGGCGACCAGTGCCGTAGTATTGATTTTCAGCCATTGCCTATAATCCCGATTAGATGTCAAGAACTTGCGGTTGCTGTGCCGCGTGGTTGTGCTCGTTGCCTGCGTAAACTTTCAGTTTACGGAACATAGCACGACCCAGCGGGCCTTTTGGCAGCATGCCTTTAACCGCGATTTCAATCACACGCTCAGGACGGCGGGCAATCATCTCTTCAAAGGTCGCTTCTTTGATACCACCGATGTGGCCGGTGTGATGGTAGTACACTTTGTCAGTACGCTTGTTGCCGGTAACAGCAACTTTGTCAGCGTTCAGAACGATGATGTAATCACCGGTATCAACGTGCGGAGTGTATTCCGCTTTATGCTTACCGCGCAGGCGACGAGCCAGTTCAGTAGCCAGACGGCCCAGAGTTTTACCGGTCGCGTCAACAACATACCAGTCGCGCTGTACGGTTTCTGGTTTAGCTGTAAAAGTTTTCATTAAAAGCTTACCCAAATAATAAGTTACACGTTGGTGAACACCCAAACGTTTAGTCAGTTGAGGTTCACACGACAAAGTCCGGCAAACCTACCCCTTCGAATAGCACATGCCGACACATAGAAAGTTTCGGGAAAAAAACCTTCTCGTAACGTGGGGTCGCAAGATTATAGAGAAGTTGAGGTCAAAGATCGACCCTTAAATGTGATTTGGAATGGGTTTTTCGGGAGGCGCGTTTGTGCGGTCTGGTGCCCTCACCCTCAGCCCCTCTCCTCGCGGGAGAGGGGCGCATTGATTAGGGCTTATGCTCACGCTTGAGATACTCTTCGCTCTGCATCTCTTGCAGGCGCGAGAGGCAGCGCTGGAACTCAAACTTCAGCCGCTCGCCCTGGTAGATCTCATATAAAGGCACCTCGGCGCTGACGACAAGCTTGACGTGGCGCTCGTAAAACTCGTCCACCAGCGCAATGAAGCGCCGCGCTTCGCTCTCCATCAGCCGCGTCATCACCGGCACATCCAGCATCATCACGGTGTGGAACAGGCGCGAAAGCGCAATATAGTCATGCTGGCTACGGGCATCCACGCAGAGCGTCGCAAAAGAGACTGCCAGCGTCTGGTTTTCTACGCCAAGGGTAGGTAACGGGCGATGGTTAATCTCCAGCGTCGGTGCGTTTTCGCGTTTTGCGCCCGCCAGCGCCAGCCAGAGTTTATCCATCTCGCGAGCGGTATCGGCGTTTAACGGCGAAAGCCACAGGTGCGCCTGCGTTAACGTGCGCAGACGATAATCGACACCGGCATCGACATTCATGATGTCGCAATGCTGTTTGATAGCATCAATAGCCGGCAGGAAACGCGCCCGCTGCAGGCCGTTGCGATAGAGTTCATCCGGCGGGATATTCGACGTGGCAACGAGCGTGATCCCGCGGGCAAACAGCGCTTTCATCAGCCCGCCTAACAGCATGGCGTCGGTAATGTCAGAAACAAAAAACTCATCGAAGCAGAGCACGTCCGTTTCCGCCTTGAACCTGTCAGCCACAATCTCCAGCGGATCGCTTTTGCCCTGCAGCGCTGTCAGCTCTTCATGCACCCGCAGCATAAAGCGATGGAAGTGGAGGCGCTGTTTACGCTCCCCCGGCAGGCTGAGATAAAACAGATCCATCAGCCAGGTTTTTCCGCGACCGACGCCGCCCCACATATATAAACCGCGCACCGGAGCCTGAGCCTGCGGCGCTTTTTTGCCGAGCAGTCGGCCAAACGCCGCTTTGAGCCCACCACTCTGTTCTACTTCAGCAGGTTTTGCCGTGAGCGCCTGATAAATCATCTCCAGACGGTTTACCGCCTCACGTTGAACGTCATCAGGCTGATGAGTACCCTCATTCAGGGCCAGTTGATATCGCGATGCAGGGGACAGGATTTGCATAATCTTATTGTTATTCCTTCAATTAATGCTCATCAGCAGGCGTGACTGATGAAAAAAAGGCCGTTCTACACTACGCGATGATACGTCAGGATTCCACTTCTGCGGAAATAGCGGTTATAGTGGCATTATCAGGCACAGGCAGGAGCCGAGCCAACACCCTACGGAACAACAAGACAACGGGAGAAGTTCATGACCTGGGAATATGCGCTAATCGGTTTAGTCGTCGGCATCGTGATCGGTGCTGTGGCCATGCGTTTCGGCAACCGCAAATTGCGTCAGCAGCAGTCACTGCAGTACGAACTGGAAAAGAATAAAGCAGAGCTGGAAGAGTATCGCGAAGAGCTGGTCAGCCACTTTGCCCGTAGCGCCGAGCTGCTGGACAACATGGCGACCGACTACCGTCAGCTGTATCAGCATATGGCGAAAAGCTCCAGCAGCCTGCTGCCGGAAATGACCGCGGAGACTAACCCGTTCCGCAACCGTCTGGCCGACTCAGAAGCGGGTAACGATCAGGCTCCGGTTCAGATGCCACGCGACTACTCTGACGGCGCGTCCGGCCTGCTGCGCGGTGGCGCAAAACGCGATTAATCGCACAACATAAATATATTTTACGGGCGCATCTCTTGCGCCCGTCCTTTCTTCCCGTCCCCAGCTATTATTTAGTCAAACACCTCATTGTTCAGCGGTATAAAATTCAATAACATCATCATGATTTTGGGCCGTTCTTCTTTCATTCCAGGATACGAGAGTCAGCATCAATGAAGAAAAAAAACCAGCTGTTGAGCGCTATAGCGTTAAGTGTCGGGTTATCTCTCTCGGCGTCCTTCCCTGCCGGTGCGGCGCTGCCTTCGCAGGTGCCGGGACAGGCAGCCACTCCCAGCCTCGCGCCAATGCTGGAAAAAGTGTTGCCCGCGGTCGTGAGCGTTCAGGTAGAAGGCACGGCGGTTCAAAGCCAGCGCGTACCGGAAGAACTGAAAAAATATTTTGGCGATGAGTCCCCCAACCAGCAGGCTCAACCTTTTGAAGGCCTGGGCTCTGGCGTCATCATTGATGCGGCTAAAGGCTATATTCTGACCAACAATCATGTCATCAGCCAGGCCGATAAAATCAGCGTCCAGCTGAACGATGGTCGTGAATTTGATGCCAAACTGATTGGCGGCGATGATCAGAGCGACATCGCGCTATTGCAGGTGCAGAACCCGAGCAACCTGACCCAGATTGCCATTGCGGATTCCGACAAGCTGCGCGTCGGTGATTTTGCCGTCGCCGTGGGCAACCCCTTTGGTTTAGGTCAAACCGCCACCTCCGGCATAATCTCTGCGCTGGGACGCAGTGGCCTGAATCTGGAAGGTCTGGAAAACTTCATCCAGACCGATGCCTCAATCAACCGGGGCAACTCCGGCGGGGCATTACTCAACCTTAACGGCGAGCTGATTGGCATTAACACGGCAATTCTGGCTCCGGGCGGCGGCAGCATTGGGATTGGCTTTGCGATCCCAAGCAATATGGCTAAAACGCTGGCGCAGCAGCTAATCCAGTTCGGCGAAGTCAAACGTGGACTGCTGGGTATTAAAGGCATGGAGATGAGCGCGGATATCGCGAAAGCGTTCAATATCAACGTGCAGCGCGGTGCGTTTGTCAGTGAAGTGCTGCCAAACTCCGGCTCGGCAAAAGCAGGCATCAAATCGGGCGATGTGATCGTCAGCCTTAACGACAAGCCGCTGAGCAGCTTTGCTGAACTGCGTTCGCGTATTGCCACCACCGAACCGGGGGCCAAAGTGAAGCTGGGCCTGATCCGTGACGGTAAGCCGCTGAACGTCGAAGTGACGCTGGATAAAAGCACCTCGTCCTCTGCCAGCGCGGAGCTTATTGCCCCGGCGCTGCAGGGAGCAACGTTAAGCGATGGGCAGTTGAAAGACGGTACGAAAGGCATTCGCCTGGACACCGTCGAGAAGAGCAGCCCTGCCGCGCAGGCCGGATTGCATCAGGAAGATGTCATCATTGGCGTGAACCGCAATCGCGTGCAGTCCATTGCCGAACTGCGCAAGGTGCTGGAGAGCAAACCGGCGGTCATTGCCCTGCAGGTCATGCGTGGCAATGAGTCTATCTACATTCTGTTGCGCTAAGCATTTGCGATCCCGGACATCACCGCTGCGTGTGATGTCCGGATAACTCATGTTATGCTGCAAATCGTTCCTTTTTTCACGACACGCGCATCATGCTTTTAAAGCTCTTACGTTCCATTGTCATCGGTTTGATTGTCGCTGGCCTGCTGCTGCTGGCGATGCCGTCTTTGCGTCAGTTTAATAAGCTGTCTGCCCCCCAGTTCGACAGCACGGATGAAACGCCGGCGACCTATAACCAGGCCGTTCGCCGTGCCGCCCCTGCCGTGGTTAACGTTTATAACCGCGGCCTTAACAGCTCAGCACATAACCAGCTTGAGATCCGCACCCTTGGCTCCGGGGTGATTATGGACGAGCGCGGCTACATTATTACGAACAAACACGTGATCAACGATGCCGACCAGATCATCGTCGCCCTGCAGGATGGCCGCGTGTTTGAGGCGTTGCTTGTGGGTTCAGACAGCCTGACCGATCTGGCCGTGCTGAAGATTAACGCCACGGGCGGATTGCCGGTCATTCCGATCAACCGTAAACGTACGCCGCACATCGGCGATGTAGTGCTGGCGATCGGTAACCCGTACAACCTGGGCCAGACCATCACGCAGGGAATTATCAGCGCGACCGGTCGAATCGGCCTCAACCCGTCAGGACGGCAGAACTTCCTGCAGACGGATGCGTCAATCAACCACGGCAACTCCGGCGGCGCGCTGGTCAACTCGCTGGGCGAACTGATGGGCATCAACACCCTCTCGTTCGATAAAAGCAACGACGGCGAGACGCCGGAAGGGATCGGCTTTGCTATTCCGTTCCAGCTGGCGACCAAGATTATGGATAAGCTGATCCGCGACGGACGCGTGATCCGCGGCTATATCGGTATCGGCGGGCGCGAAATTGCGCCAATGCATACTCAGGGCGGCGGTATCGATCAGATTCAGGGCATCGTCGTCAACGAGGTGGCACCGGGTGGCCCGGCGGCTAACGCGGGGATTCAGGTTAATGATGTCATCGTGTCGGTCAACGGCACGCCGGCAGTCTCGGCCCTGGAGACGATGGACCAGGTGGCCGAAATTCGCCCTGGCTCGATCATCCCTGTGGAAATCATGCGCAACGATAAGAAAATGACGCTGCACGTGACGATTCAGGAATACCCGGCAACAAATTAGCCCCATAAAAAAACCGAAGCACTTACTGGCTTCGGTTTTTTTGCCGGGTGGCGCTAACGCTTACCCGGCCTAGGGGGACACTTCGTTTTACTTGTTAACGAACTCTTCACCCAGAGTGATATCTTTCTTCAGCGTGTCCAGCATGCCTTCCATCGCGTTTTGCTCAAACGCGCTCAGCGTACCGATAGGCTTACGCTCTTCAATACCGTTTTTGCCCAGCAGCAGCGGCTGAGAGAAGAAGCGGGCATGTTCGCCGTCGCCTTCAACGTAAGCACATTCAACAACGCCTTTCTCGCCCTGCAGGGCGCGAACCAGTGACAGACCGAAACGTGCAGCCGCCTGGCCCATAGACAGGGTTGCAGAACCGCCACCCGCCTTCGCTTCCACCACTTCGGTGCCCGCGTTCTGGATTCGTTTGGTCAGGTCAGCCACTTCCTGCTCGGTGAAGCTCACGCCCGGGATCTGCGACAGCAGAGGCAGAATAGTCACGCCAGAGTGGCCGCCGATAACCGGCACTTCCACTTCTGTTGGCTGTTTGCCTTTCAGCTCAGCAACGAAGGTGTTGGAGCGGATGATATCCAGCGTGGTCACGCCGAACAGTTTGTTTTTGTCGTACACACCCGCTTTCTTCAGCACTTCGGCTGCGATAGCAACGGTGGTGTTCACCGGGTTAGTGATGATACCGATGCATGCTTTCGGGCACACTTCAGCGATCTGCTGCACCAGGTTTTTCACGATGCCCGCGTTGACGTTGAACAGGTCTGAACGATCCATGCCTGGCTTACGCGCCACGCCTGCAGAAATCAGGACCACGTCAGCACCCTGCAGCGCAGGACGCGCATCTTCACCGGAGAAGCCTTTGATTTTTACAGCGGTCGGGATGTGGCTCAGGTCAACCGCCACGCCTGGGGTTACCGGAGCAATATCGTACAGGGAGAGTTCTGAGCCTGAAGGCAGTTGGGTTTTCAGTAGTAGGGCAAGCGCCTGGCCGATACCACCAGCAGCGCCGAGGACTGCGACTTTCATCCTAAACTCCTTATTATGGTTAACTTAAGTATCTGTAAATCCGTTGCCGCGACCTTAAATCAGCATGTCTTTAATTACAATTTTCGAAGCTAAAGAATTTGAGGTCACACGACTTTATCTCTCACCAGAAAGCTATCTGACGACAGATGGCAACGAATTAAGAGGTGGTTACAATACACCCTGCCACGCCACCAAAACAACATCATTTTGATAACATTTAATTTACTTTTAAGCTTATTTGCGCGGCGTGACCCAGGCATGTTTTCTGATAACGAAATCTGATAAAATCACTCCCTTTCATAACATTATTTCAGCCTGCCGTTGAGCAGATAATTTGCATAAAAATTCATCCACATGCATAATAATGTTGTTTCTTTCGTCATATTCCGGGTGACTTATGCGAAGCTCGTCTAAGCAAGAAGAATTGGTAAAAGCGTTTAAGGCGCTACTTAAAGAAGAGAAATTCAGTTCTCAGGGAGAAATTGTTCAGGCGCTGCAGGAACAAGGCTTCGATAACATCAACCAGTCGAAAGTCTCCCGCATGTTAACCAAGTTTGGCGCGGTGCGTACCCGCAACGCCAAGATGGAGATGGTCTATTGCCTGCCGGCTGAACTTGGCGTGCCGACCACCTCCAGCCCGCTCAAAAATTTGGTTCTGGATATCGACTATAACGACGCCGTTGTGGTCATCCACACAAGCCCGGGTGCCGCGCAGCTGATTGCCCGCATGCTGGACTCGTTAGGTAAAACAGAGGGTATTCTCGGCACCATTGCCGGTGATGACACCATCTTTACCACCCCGGCTAGCGGTTTCTCCGTGAAGGATCTCCACGAAGCGATTCTGGTTCTGTTCGAACAGGAACTGTAATGCGCCCTCCCCCGTAGCGCCGCTGCGGGGATCATTCTGCTCTCGCATCATTTCCCCCTTTATTTCACTGCCCTTGCTTTGACGATTAGTGCTTTTTACCACTCATTAACATTCATCCAGTGAATAGCAATCCCGCAAATCGCACAAAAAATCAAAAAGCATTATCCCTATGATTTTCTTATAAATACCAACACAAATTGCTCATAAAACACCCAGCATTATGCAATTAGGTTATAAAAAAAAGCGTGTTTAACACGTAATAACAAGGGAAACCATTAGTCTGGTATTAATTTTTTACGTTATTAGTGTATACTTGATTTTGTGATGAGGGTCACGAAACAAGACCCCACTAAAAAATTCGACGAGGTAAGAATCATGAAAATCAAAACTACTGTAGCGGCGCTGAGCGTCCTGTCTGTCCTGTCCTTCGGTGCTTTCGCGGCTGACGCTATTAATGCTGACCAGGCGCAATCCCGTGAGGCAATCGGTACGGTTTCTGTCGGCGCTGTTGGCACGTCTCCAATGGACATGCATGAGATGCTGAACAAAAAAGCGGAAGAAAAAGGTGCGTCATCCTATCGCATTATCGAAGCGCGTTCCGGTGACCACTGGCACGCTACCGCCGAGCTGTACAAATAAGTTTAAGTAATCACTGAAGACATAACTCTCCACTCAACGGCACCAGGCATAAAAATAGCAGTTCAACCCTTCTCGCCGTTGAGCAAAAAACCTGTTCAGGAGTAAAGACTATGAAAACCAAATTGATCATCGCAACCCTGGGTCTGGCATCCGCTCTCTCTTTCGGCGCAAGCGCAGCCGTACAGCAAGTGAATGCCGATCAGGCACAAAATCTGCAGCCAATGGGCAGCGTCTCCGTGACGTCAGTCACCGGCTCCCCGATGGACATTCGTCAGGAGCTTGCCGCCAAAGCTGAAAAAGCAGGCGCCAGCAGCTATCGCGTCACCGAACTGAATCAGGGTGACCACTGGCACGCCACGGCTGAACTGTATAAATAAACCCTCGTCGTATCTCATCATACGACTTGCCCCTGGCCTCGTGGTCAGGGGCTTTTTTCATTTAATGCCGCGCGTTAAAGCGAAGCTGTCCTTCAAGCTCTTCCTCCGCTTCATCGAAGAGTAATATCAGCGCGCCGAAACGTCTGCGCAGCTTATCGGGCAGATGGATAAACTCAATCTCCAGCGGTAGCGGCAGCATGCTGCCGGTGACCACGTCCCACAGCGTATCCAGATTGGTCACGCTTTCCCGTTCAAGATCAAACGCCCGGATAAATTCCCGATAAAAGTCTTCCTGACTGTCGATTTCGTCAAAATCAAAAGTATAGGTTTTCATTGCCAGCCACCCAGTCCAGGCGGGCGGCAGATGCCGCCCAGTCTATTATAATCCCCCGATATGCAGGGTTTTAACTTCCAGATACTCTTCCAGCCCCAGCACGGATCCCTCACGTCCAAGACCGGACTCTTTTACGCCGCCGAAAGGCCCCAGCTCGGTGGAAACGGCGCACTCGTTAATTCCAATCATCCCGCTCTCGATGGCCTGTGAAACGCGGAAAACCCGGGAAAGGTTTTGGGTGTAGAAGTAAGCTGCCAGCCCGTAAGGCGTGTTATTCGCACGCTGGATAACTTCATCTTCCGAGGTGAAGCGGAAACACGCCGCAACCGGACCAAACGTCTCTTCTTCTGCCAGCTTCATGCCTTCGTGACAGTCGCCCAGCACGGTTGGCATCCAGAAATTACCGCCCAGCGGATGGGGTTTGCCGCCTGCCAGCACGGTCGCCCCTCGTGTGACAGCATCTTCAACATGCTCACGGACCTTGTCGACCGCGGCGGATTCAATCAGCGGTCCGACGACGACGCCGTCCTCAAGGCCATTCCCCACCTTAAGGGCATTAACCGCATCTGCGAGCTTATTCACAAACTTGTCGTAGACGGTTTCCTGAATGTAGAAGCGGTTCACGCTGACGCAGACCTGCCCGGCATTGCGGAATTTATTGGCAATTGCGCCTTTTACCGCAGCCTCGATGTCGGCATCCTCAAAGACGATATACGGCGCATTTCCCCCCAGCTCCATCGAGACTTTTTTCATGGTTTCTGCGGCGTTACGCACCAGCGTTTTGCCGACGGAGGTCGAACCGGTAAAGGAGATTTTACGCACGTCGTGGCTGGCCATGATCGCATCGCTGATTTCATGGGTATTTCCAGCCACCGCGTTGAGCACACCGTCGGGCACACCCGCCTGTTTTGCCAGCGTCAGCAGCGCAAAGGCGCTGAGCGGCGTGTTATTGGCCGGTTTGATGACACCGGTACACCCGGCTGCCAGCGCCGGGCCTAGCTTGCGGGTGAGCATCGCCATCGGGAAGTTCCACGGCGTGATGGCCGCGACCACGCCGATGGGTTCACGGGTCGCCAGAATGCGCGAGCCGGGCTTGATTGGCGGAATAATTTCACCGTTCGCGCGCTTGGCCTCTTCGGCAAACCACTGGATAAAGCTGGCGGCATACTCCACTTCCCCTTCCGCCTCTTTCAGGGGCTTGCCCTGCTCGGTGGTCATTAACCGCCCGAGCCAGCTTTTATTTTCAATAATCAGTTCGTACCAGCGGTACAGAATCGCCGAACGCTCTTTCGCGGTTTTGGCACGCCATGCCGGGAAGGCTTTGGTGGCCGCTGCGATCGCTTCTTCGGTTTGCGCTTTACCCGCTCTCGCAACTTTAGCGATGACCTCACCGGTCGCGGGGTTCAGCACATCAAACGTTGTGTCCAGCGTTTTCCAGATGCCGTCGACCAGATAGCCGGTCTGAAAAAGGGTGTTGTCCTGAAGCGCCTGAGTCGTCATGTGTCCTCCCTTCCTGAATGTAAGTACGTGCTGGAATAAGTATAGCCACAAAAAAACCGGCGCTTTTGGCGTCGGTTTTTTTACTTCAGTCAGTTATCCGTGAGGGCATTCTGGTAGCGATGCAGCATAAACACCAGCCGCCCTACCGGCTCGGTCACCTGTGGCGGCGCTTGCCAGTGCTTGAGCTTTTCCTGATAAATATTCAGTTCTTCAAGCAGTTGGGTAAAGTATCGACGGCGTTTGTCGTCACTGCTGGCGGAAAGCACATGGTCGGCGGTACGACGTAGCTGACGGTGGAAGGCCGAGAGATCGTCGTTGATCGGCACCGGCGCGTTGCGCAGACGCTGGTGCGCGATGATCATGGTTAACGCCAGGCGGAACTTCGCTATGTCGCCCGGGAATTTGTTCAGCAGTAAAAACAGCTGCTGGTAGAGCGCGGGCAGGTGGTTCTCTTTACGACGCGCGGTATTGGTAGTCATCGACGACACGGCAGCCGATACAAACTGGTTCAGCAATACGCGCCCCGTCCGCGCCTGCGAGTTATCCCGGACCAGCAGAATCACCATCATCGCCAGGAAGCAGCCCACCAGCTGACCCAGCGCACTGTCGAGGAACTGGCTGAAGTGGAAGGTCATCGGGTTATCCAGCACGATGATGTTAATCGTACTCGCCAGCGCCCCCAGCGATCCCAGGCGGCGCTTTTGCACTTCAATGCCGATAAAGAACGCCATCACCGCCAGGCTAATACAGAGCAGCAGCATGCTCTGCTGCGTCGACGGGATGATGACCAGGAAATAGAGCGCGCCTATCGGCAGCGCGGCGATGGTGCCGTAGAGGAAATCAATGGCGACCATGCGCGGGTTAGGCAGACGCATCGCCAGTGCGGTCACGACGGCAATCATCACCATCGCCCCGCTGCCAGACGTCCAGCCCGTCCACAGCCAGAACAGCGTGCCGAGCATACAGGCAAGCGTGGTACGCCAGAAGTTGACCATCGCGTGATGCCGCTCGGCAGACTCCGCCTTGATCACCACTTCGCCCTGGAGCACCTCTTCTTCCGCCGCGCTGATTTTGGTGTTACCGATCACGCCGCGCTTAAGCAGCAGATAGCGCGTTGCGGCCCCAACCCAGGTGTAGATCGTCACCGGCGTCTCGCGCTCCCCGGTCCAGGCAATCACCCGGCGCATGCGCTTAAGCTGCTTATGCACGTCCTGTACGGTCTCTACCGGCTCGGCAAACAGCTCACGGAACGTGTCGGTGACTGCTTCCGGGCGGGTGTTCTGGATGAGATAGGTTTCGCACGCCTGGGTAATCAGCGTTAAGGAGACGGTATTCAGGGCTTTAAGGCGACGATTCGCCCGCGCCCAGCGAGACGACTCCATATTGAGGTTGCTGCGCATCCCTTCCAGCGCCTGCGTACGACGAACCAGCCCGCTCCAGGCTTTATCCACCTCTTCGCTGTCGCCGTGTTTAATGCACAGCTGCATCAGCTGGTACTGGGCAACGATCAGCGCGTCCAGCTCGCGATCCACCTCTTGCTTGATCGAGCGCGGGGAGAAAAGCAGGTCAGCCACGATCGCGCAGACAATACCAATCACAATCTCGCTGCAGCGCTCCACGGCAAACTGCGGCGCGAGCAGCGGTTCGCTTTGGATGGTGATGACAATGATCAGCGCGGTATAGCCCGCCAGCCCCCAGGCGTAGGAGTTCTCCACTTTTACCAGAGACGAGACCCAGGTGCAGAAGCCCGCCCAGATGCAGCACACCATTAGCATCAGCAGCGGCGTGCGGATCATCAGAATAATAATGGTCAGCGCCGCGAAACAGCCGATAAACGTCCCGATGATACGCAGCATCCCGCGATAGCGGATCGCACCAGAGTAGGGTTCTCCACCCGCGGCGAAAGCAGGGCCCGCCGCGACAATCGCGGCGGTCAGCACCGCCCAGCGAGGGGTTTCAAGCTGGAAGTGGAAGCCAACGAACAGCGCCAGCACGATGGCGCACGCCAGCTTCACGGCGAAGCGAATGTGCTGACTGGCGATGGAAAAGATACCCATGGCGTTTAACCAAACTCGCGCAGGCGATGGGCAATTTTACGGAAGAGGGAGTCCTGGCTGGCATCCCGATCTTTTTCTCCGGTGATCACCACCGTCGCCGTGGTACCCGCTGGCCACAGGTTGCCCTGCTGCTCATCCAGATGAATACGTACCGGCACGCGTTGCGCCAGACGCACCCACTCCAGGTTAGAATCTACCGTCGCCATCCCTTTGGCATCGTTAGAGCTGCTGGAGTTGGTTACCCCTGCGGCGACGCTATCGACGGTACCTTTAAAGACGCGGTTGCTGCCAAGCGGCGTGACTTCTGCGCGATAACCCGGACGAACGCCCTCCAGCTTGGTCTCTTCCATATAGGCGAGCACGTAGAAGGAGTTCTGTTTAACCAGCGCCACGGCGGTTGAGCCACGGGTGATAAACTCCCCGGCATAGACGTTCAGGTTGGTCACCCAGCCATCGGCCGGCGCGCGGATCACGGTACGCTCCAGGTCGAGCTTCGCCAGATCGCGCGTTGCCTGCGCTTTCGCTAACTGGTGCAGCACGGTTTGCAGCACGTTGTTGGACTGGTCAATCTCTTCGCGGGACATGGCCTGAACGCCCAGCTGGTTACGACGGCCTGCCTCACGGCGTTTCTCTGCGGCCAGCGCCTGGTAATAGGCCACGTCTGCTTCTGCTTCCTCCAGCGCCTTCTGGTAACGAGGCTGGTCGATGGTGAACAGGACCTGATCTTTCTTCACCAGCTGGTTATCGTGAACGTTAACCGCCGTGATAAGGCCGGCCACGTCGGGGGCAATTGCCACCACATCGGCGCTAAAGCGCGCGTCACGCGTCCACGGTGATTCGGTGTAATAAACCCAGGCGCGAAAAATAGCGATGAACGCGAGGATAACCAGCGCCATGGTAATGGCGGTGCGGGAGATTTTTCTTGTTAGCGTTTTCACATCAACCTCAGACAAACATGCGCGATATCAGGTAAAACAGGCAGCAATACAGCGCGGTATTGAACAATGCAGGGTGCCAGACGAAATCGTAGATCCCAGTCGGGACCAGCACCTTGCGCACCAGCCAGAAGATCGCCAGTGATAAAAGAAGCTCGAAAAATATCGGTGGGAACGACAGACCGAACACCACGATAACGGGAAACAGACTCATGTTGACCTTGATAAGAGAGAGTGCAGGCTTCAGAATTTTTTAGCGCACGCCATCGCAGGAGAGCTAGAAACGCAGGGCGAGAATGGCGCAGCCGTTATGTAATTAATAATATATTAACGTAACTGTTATGCTGTTATCTATCATATGTGATCTAAATCACTTTTAAGCCAGAGTGAACAATGGAACGTTTAAAACGCATGTCCGTCTTCGCCAAAGTGGTTGAACTCGGCTCATTTACCGCCGCTGCGCGCCAGCTTCAGATGAGCGTCTCATCCATCAGCCAGACGGTGTCCAAACTGGAAGATGAGCTTCAGGTTAAGCTGCTCAACCGCAGCACCCGCAGCATCGGGTTGACGGAAGCCGGTAAAATTTACTATCAGGGCTGTCGCCGCATGCTGCATGAAGTGCAGGATGTTCACGAACAACTCTATGCCTTTAACAACACGCCCATCGGCACGCTGCGTATAGGGTGTTCTTCAACTATGGCACAAAATGTTCTCGCTGCCATGACGGCGGACATGCTGAAAGAGTACCCTGGGCTTACCGTCAATCTGGTGACGGGCATCCCTGCCCCAGACCTGATCGCCGATGGATTAGACGTGGTGATCCGCGTTGGCGCGTTGCAGGACTCCAGCCTGTTCTCGCGTCGCCTCGGGAGCATGCCGATGGTGGTCTGTGCCTCGAAGAGCTATCTGGCGCAGTACGGTGTGCCGGAGAAACCTGCCGATCTCGCTAACCACTCCTGGCTGGAGTACAGCGTCCGCCCCGATAATGAATTTGAGCTGATTGCTCCGGAAGGGATCTCCACCAGGCTGCTGCCGGAAGGCCGGTTCGTCACCAACGATCCGATGACCATTTCGCGCTGGCTGGTGGCCGGTGCCGGGATCGCCTACGTGCCGCTGATGTGGGTGATCAATGAGATCAACAGCGGCGTGCTGGAGATCCTCTTCCCGCGCTATCAGTCCGATCCACGCCCGGTCTACGCTCTGTATACCGAGAAGGACAAGCTGCCCCTCAAAGTACAGGTGTGTATTAACTATCTGACCGACTATTTTGTCGACGTAGCAGAGCTGTTTCAGGGAATGCGCGGAAGAAGAAAGGAATAAGTAATTAATTTCTGAAACATCCGCGCCATTAATATTTCAGGATGAAGCCAGCCTTCATCCAGGAATATTCTTTAGCTTCTATCAGGAATAGCGAATTGACACTGCCGCCGCCTGCCCTTTACCTTATAAACAGTCTGGCATTCAGACTGTTATTATTTTGTTGCTGATTTGAATAATAAAATGTATTTCGCAGGATGACGTTAAACAAGGAAACGAAATGAATCTATTTGAACAAACACCGCCGTCACGCAGGCGCTACGGACTCGCCGCGTTCATTGGCTTAATTGCAGGAATTGTCTCCGCGTTTGTCAAATGGGGAGCCGAGGTACCACTCCCGCCACGCAGTCCCACCGATTTATTTACCGGCGCATGCGGCCCTGAACAATTAATAAGAGCCGCAGGCCAGATAGATTGCTCCCGCAATTTTTTAAATCCACCCTATGTTTTTTTACGCGACTGGCTGGGCATAGTTGATCCTAACGCAGCAGTTTATACCTTTGCCGGACATATATTTAACTGGGTCGGCGTAACGCATATTATTTTCTCAATCGTCTTCGCGGTTGGGTATTGTGTCGTCGCTGAAGTCTTCCCGAAAATTAAACTCTGGCAGGGTTTGCTGGCGGGTGCATTGGCACAGCTTTTTGTACACATGCTCTCCTTCCCGCTGATGGGGCTGACGCCACCGCTGTTTGATCTGCCCTGGTATGAACACGTGTCAGAGATCGTGGGTCATCTGGTCTGGTTCTGGTCGATCGAAATCATTCGACGTGACTTGCGTAACCGCATTACTCACGAGCCGGATCCGGAGATCCCGCTGGGTAACTTACGTTAAAAAAATGGCGCTACATCTGTAGCGCCATTTTTTATGTTTGCTCAGGTCAGGCCGTGCCGCCCACCGTCAGATTATCCACTTTCAGCGTTGGCTGACCTACGCCAACCGGCAGGCTCTGGCCTTCTTTACCGCAGACGCCCACGCCGTTATCCAGCTTCAGATCGTTACCGACCATGGAAATCTGCTGCATGGCTTCAATGCCGGAGCCAATCAGGGTTGCGCCCTTCACCGCTTTGGTCACTTTTCCCTTCTCAATCAGGTACGCTTCTGAAGTCGAGAAGACAAACTTACCGGATGTGATATCCACCTGGCCGCCGCCAAAGTTTGGCGCAAAGATACCGTAATCCACGGATTCGATAATCTCCTGCGGCGTGGATTTGCCCGGCAGCATATAGGTGTTGGTCATGCGCGGCATAGGCAGGTGCGCGTAAGATTCACGGCGGCCGTTACCCGTTGGCGCTACGCCCATCAGGCGCGCGTTGAGTTTGTCCTGCATGTAGCCTTTCAGCACGCCGTTTTCGATCAGCACGTTGTACTGGCCTGGCGTACCTTCATCGTCGATAGAAATCGAGCCGCGGCGGTCAAGCATGGTGCCATCATCCACTACGGTGCAAAGCTCAGAGGAGACGAGCTGTCCGATCTGGCCGCTGAACACGGACGTCCCGCGACGGTTAAAATCGCCTTCCAGACCGTGGCCCACCGCTTCGTGCAGCAGCACGCCCGGCCAGCCTGCGCCCAGCACCACCGGGAATGTCCCGGCCGGCGCCGCAACAGCATTAAGATTCACCAGCGCCATGCGCACGGCTTCTTTAGCCCACGCGTCAGCGCGCGCTTCGCCGTCAACATCACCCAGGAACCAGTCATAGCCGAAACGACCGCCGCCGCCGCTTGAGCCGCGCTCGCGTTTGCCGTTGTCATCGACCTGCACGCTGATGGAGAGACGCACCAACGGACGCACATCGGCCGCCAGCGTACCGTCCGTTGCCGCCACCAGAATCAGTTCATACACACCGCTCAGGCTGGCGGAGACTTCCTGAACACGTTTGTCGGCAGCGCGCGCCACTTTGTCCACGCGGCGCAGAATGTCCAGCTTCTCTTCGCGGCTCATGCTCTGCAGCGGATCGATGCTTGTATAAAGTGCCGAATGCTGCACTTCACCCAGGGTTTTTACGCGACCGTCGCCGGCATCGCGCACAATGGTACGCGCGGCCTGCGCGCTCTGTTCAAGCGCGGCCAGGCTAATCTGGTCGGCATAGGCAAAACCGGTTTTTTCGCCGCTGATGGCGCGCACGCCGACGCCCTGGTCAATGTTATATGAGCCATCTTTGATGATGCTGTCTTCTAAAACCCAGGATTCGTGATAGCTCGACTGGAAATAGAGATCGCCGTAGTCGAGACGGCGTTCGGTCAGTTGACCAAGAATGGAGAACAGGTCCTGATGGCTCAGGCCGTTCGCTGCGAGCAAATGTTCACTTACCAGGTTCAGACTCATCGTATTGCTACTCGTTCGTTGCCGCCCGTGGCGGTATAAAGATCGTATTTATTGAGAGTGAGGCAATTACCAGCCCACGTCAAATCATTGCTGTGCATCTTTGCGCGGCTGGCGCAGCACCTCGTTAATCTGCGGTTTATCCACCGGACCGGTAATGCGGTAGCGCAGAATGGAGACCTTGCTCCACAGCGGCCCCAGCACTTTACTGGCGGCAAACACCGCCGCACCGACAATCGGGTTAACCACAAAGGCCGCCGCCACGCCCACGCTGGCGGAAATTTCCGGCGCCACCACGGCTTCCATATCCAGTTCGCGACGCACGAGGTTGACTGAGCCTTTCATGGCGATGTCCGCTTCCAGCCCATCCACCAGCGTGTCGTCCGTGTGCAGAACGCCGTCCTTGATCCACGCCGTACTGCGGATGGAATCGTAATAGAAACCTTCGCTGAAGGTGTCGCTGAAATCGAAGCGCAGCTTGCGAAGCAGCGCATCAAAACTCAGCAGGCGCAGGATCTGCCCGGCACGCCCCGTGCTCACATCGGCGATTTCACCTTTGCCAAAGTGTGTTTTCAGAATACCGTTCAGTGACGCTTCGTCCGGTGTCCACGGCGCGGCACGCCAGTGAAGATCGTAATTAACGTTAAACGAGGAGCCGCGCAGCGGCGTGCTGATGCCAAAGAAGTTGGCTGCCGCATCCAGCTTGTTGCCTTTAATGTCGCCCTTCAGGGACGTGCGCTGCTCGCCCGGGTTATTCACCCACTCTCCACCCGCCGTCATGCTGCCAAAGCCGGTGTCGATCAATCCGCCGGAGAGCTTGAGCGTATTCCCCTGGATGGCAAAATCACCGTCGATACGGCCATATTTTTGCCCCCACAGCCAGCACTCCGCGCAGCGCAGCTGCAGATCGGGCCAGCCGCTAAAATCGACGCGGGTAGTATTACTCAGCGGCGATGTATTCGCCGATTTATCTTTACTCGCGGCAGCCGGGTTGTAGTAGAGATAGCGGATCGCTGCCTGCCACGGCGCGTTATTGCGCATGGTCAGCGTGCCGTTGATCTCCCGGCCCTGCGCCTCCACTTTTGAGCCGTTAGCGATTGGCTGGGAGACAATGCTCAGATTGTTCCACTGCTGTCCGCCCAGCATCAGCGACGGCGTGCGTACGGTAATGGTCTGCGGGAACTGGGCGGCCTCATCAACGTTTTGCCCAACGCCTTTCTGGAACAGCGCCAGCCACTCCGCGCCGTCCATCGGCGGGAGATTCAGCTCAACGCCCGCATGCTCAGGCAACGGCGGCGTGGTTTTGCTGTCCGTCGTCCAGATGGCTTTGTCGAGGGTAAGCTTGCGGTTAAGCAGCCAGCGGCTGTTAAAGTGGTTTGTTCCGCCCGCGCTTCCGGTCAGCGCGAAGCTGTCCAGATTGCCATCAACGTTAAGCTTCACCGGCAGCGGCTGTCCGGCCTGTTTATCCAGCGGCGCTGGCAGCTGGCTTTGAAGATTCTTCAGGTCACCCGTAATGTCGACCTTATAGTGTGCACCTGCGTGATAAGGCAGGTCGATTGCCACTTTGCCCTGCCAGGCGACCGCACCCGCTACTGACGCCTCAATCGGCTTCGGCAGGACGTCCATACGCGACGGCTGCCAGTTGCCGTCCAGATTAACGGCCACCTGATAAGCCTTTTGCCCCTCGGCTGTTGAGAAGTCGATATTCACCGGCTGATTAAACCAGCTGGCGGTCAGCGGTTCGCTTTTCAAATTACCGTTCACAAAGCTGAACTGTCCGCTGAGGTCTTTCAGGGTGCTATCAAGCGGTTTAATGTACAGGCTGTTGTTCTTCAGACGGACGTCACCTTTGGCGGTGGTCATTTCACCGTCCAGCGGGATATCAAGATGTAAGCGAGCATTCACATCGCCATCGAGCTGGAGCTGCTGAAGGGTCGCCGCCAGCGACTCTTTGAGTGGCGTCTCCTCAAAGTACGGCCCCACCGCTTTCCCCGGGCCGTTGATGTCGGCATCAATCAGCAGCTTCTCTTTTGAGTAGTCCGGGATGTTGGCCGTCAGGTTGCTGGCCGTTACGCCTCCCAGCGCAACGCTGTCCGCCTTCATCCATAATCCGTCGTTGAGGAAGTTAAGCTCGATATCCAGGTTTTTCAGCGCGGGCCAGCCCGGCTGGAACGCGAAGGTGGCGTCGTGCAGCGGCACCAGCACCTGGAACTGCCCCTCATTATGTTTGTACGGGAAAAGATGCGGGTTACCGCCGTAGACCAGCGTGGCGTTTTCCGCCTGACCGCCCTGAATTGCGCCGCTCAGATAGTCGACCAGCGCTTTACCCATCAGATCTTCCGGGAAATAGCGCCAGGCCTGAGAACCGTCATCGGTACTGATCCCGGCCAGAATGCCCAGCCACGGTTCGTCACCCTGCGGCTGTAAATAGCGGAAGTCACCCCGCGCGTGTACCGCTTTGGCTTTTACGTCGATATGGCGACCATCAAGCTGGAAGCCCTTATCGTTACGGAGCCAGTTAAGCACCGCGCTGCCCTGTTCAATTTCCAGCGGCGCGCGGAAGACCGTCTCGTAAGGCATTTTTGCGTTGTGCATATCGGCCGTGAGCCTGCCGTTCTCCACGCTGCCTTCCAGCTTGCCGCTGAAATGCTCCGCGCCCGGCAGCATCTTCCACTGCTTCCAGGCAAGATCTTTCCATGTTGCCTGGAAACGAGTTTTTTCCGTCGCCTGAAGCGGGATATCCAGCGCCAGAGAATCAATTTTTCCGCTCGGCTGCGTTGCCAGCCAGATCTCGCCCAGGTCCGGAGAGAGCTTTGCCGCCATGGAGCGCAGGCCTTCAATGGCCGCCAGATCCAGGTTGCTGGCGCGGATGCGCAGCTCATCGCTGCGTTTATTCGCCGCGCCGCCCACGTCCTGCTCCGGCATCCAGGCCAGCGTCAGCGCACCGCGCGGCCACGGCTTGCCGTCCATCGTGATGCGCGTATCCGGGATGGCGAACTGCCAGCCCTCTTTTTCCTGCGTCACGTGCGCGGTGAGGTTATCGACGGAAAGCTGATGCTGCTGTCTTTCACCCTTCCAGCTCGCGCCCCCTTGCTTCAGCCAGATATCGCCGCTGGCAAATTTCCCTTTCGTCAGGGTCATCCAGCCCTCAAGGCTGAAACGGGCGGTTTCCAGCTGCATGTTTTGCTGCAGCCAGTCGCCGAGCCAGGGCTTTACATCCACATCGTCGGCCTGCAGCCAGACTTTGCCGTTGTTTAACAGGCCGTCATCGTCACGCAAGTCCATACGCACCTGCATGACGCCGTGCTGGCCGTTCAGGCTGGAAAGATTGACCTGCCCCTCGGCGCGGTGTCGATCCTTGCCGTTAAGCCAGGTCAGCTGCGGGATCGCCAATTCGGCGCGCTGGCCAGAAAGGGTAATAAAGCTCACTTCGCTGTCGCGCAGATCGAAATGATCGAACTGGCGGAGGAAGAGATCGCTGAAGCGGTTGGCTTCCAGGCCCTGATTGTTATCACCGCCCGTCAGCGGCGTATTGGTCAGAAACTGGAGTTGATAAAAGGTGAGATCGCGAAACTGCCAGCGCAGATGCAACAGGCTTTGCCAGACGTCCAGCGCCAGGGTTACGCGTTTGATTTTGAGATGACCGCCATCTTTCAGGCTGGCCTTGATGTCACGGACATCCAGCGTCGGGCCAAAATTCTGCCAGCTGGCGCTAACCTGGCTTACGTCGACCGGCACGCCGGTGGTGGATTCGATTTTCGCCAGCAGCTGCGGACGCCAGCTGTCCAGATGCGGTAAAACGAGGCGTAGCCCGCTCACGAGCAACGCGACAATCACGACCAGCGTTGCCCCTGTAAGCACTAAAATCCCCGGCAATCGCCTCACGCATCTCTCCTTGTCAGCTTTCGTCACGCAGCGTACTGCGTTTTACATCATTACGACGTCAAACTGCTCCTGGTTATAGAGCGGTTCAATTTGTACTTTTACCTGTTTGCCGACAAAGATTTCCACTTCCGCCAGCGCGTGCGACTCTTCGCCTTTCAGGGCTTCAGCCACCGCAGGGGAAGCATAGACCAGAAAACGATCGGAGTCGTAGGCATGATGAACACGGACGATTTCACGCATAATTTCATAGCAGACGGTCTCAACCGTCTTTACCGTTCCGCGTCCATGGCAGGTTGGACACTCATTACACAGGACATGTTCCACGCTTTCGCGGGTCCGTTTCCGGGTCATTTCCACCAGGCCGAGCTGCGAGAAGCCGTTGATGCTGGTCTTCACGCGATCTTTACTCAGCGCCTGTTCCAGCGAGTGCAGCACGCGACGACGATGGTCTTCATTACTCATATCGATAAAGTCGATGATGATAATGCCGCCGAGGTTGCGCAGACGAAGCTGACGCGCAATCGCCTGCGTGGCTTCGATGTTGGTGTTGAAGATGGTATCGTCCAGATTGCGATGACCGACAAACGCGCCGGTGTTGATATCGACGGTGGTCATCGCTTCGGTCTGATCGATGATCAGATAGCCGCCGGATTTCAGTTCGACCTTGCGTTCTAGCGCTCGCTGGATCTCGTTTTCGACATCATAGAGATCGAAGATCGGCTGACGCCCGGTGTAATGCTCCAGCAGGCCCGGCATTTCCGGGATGTATTCAGCGGTAAACTCCAGCAGCGCTTCATACGTCAGGCGAGAGTCCACGCGGATGCGGTCGAGCTGCGCGTCGGCAAAATCACGCAGCACGCGCTGCGCAAGCGCCAGCTCACCGTATAGCTGGTAGCGAGTCTGGTTGCGTTTTTTACGCTCCATCACTTTGGTCCAGACGCGCTTCAGGTAAGCCGCATCCGACGCCAGGTCTTCTTCGCTGATCCCTTCTGCAGCGGTACGGATAATAAACCCGCCCTGTTCATCGCAGTAGGCGCTGACCACTTTCTTCAGCCGCTCGCGCTCGCTTTCGCTCTCAATACGCTGCGAAACGCCCACGTGCGACGCGCCGGGCATAAAGACCAGATAGCGGGAAGGTAAGGTAATGTCGGTGGTCAGACGGGCACCTTTGGTGCCAAGGGGATCTTTCACCACCTGCACCATTAAGTCTTGGCCCTGACGCACCAGCTCGGAAATGTCGCGCACGGCAAACTGCTTTTGCTCTTCGCCCGCGACGCACTCGGTGTGCGGCATGATGTCGGAGGCATGTAAAAATGCCGCCTTATCCAGTCCAATATCTACAAAAGCCGCCTGCATACCCGGCAGTACACGACTGACACGACCTTTGTAGATATTGCCTACTATTCCGCGCCGCGCTTCACGCTCAATATGAATTTCCTGAAGAATGCCACCGTCAATATAGGCCACACGGGTTTCCGATGGCGTTACGTTTACCAACAATTCAGCCGTCATAATTATCCCTTCCCTCACGCAGTGAGTTAAAATTGCTCAGCAACTCATACGTTTCCACCAGCGGTAAGCCGACTACGGCGTGATAGCTGCCATTAATCTTCCTGACAAAACAGCCACCCAACCCTTGAATACCGTATGCACCTGCTTTATCCATCGGTTCACCGCTGGCAATATAAGCGGCGATCTCGTCGTCGGTAATCACTCTGAACGTGACATCCGTAACCACCAGGCAATCCAGCACGTGCTGGCTGTCCGCCAGCGCGACGGCCGTCATCACCTGGTGCGTTTGCCCGGACATCTTGCGCAGCATGCGCGCCGCATGGCCAGCGTCATGCGGTTTCTCGAGGACTTCACCGTTAAGGATAACGATGGTATCTGCTCCCAGCACGGGCAGATCGCGCGGCACACAGGCCACGCCCGCCTGCGCTTTCTCGCGTGCCAGGCGAGACACGTACTGCTGAGCACTTTCGCCCTCAGCACGTTTTTCTTCAATGCCGGTCACGATGCGTTCAAAAGAGACCCCTAACTGCGTCAGGAGTTCCTGACGGCGCGGGGAGCCGGAAGCAAGATACAGAGACGTCATAGAAACCTTTTATTGCACAGCAAACTGCTGGCGAACCTTACGCATCAGCAGGAATAGCCACGGCCAGAGCACACCGTTTACTACACTACTCCAGAACACTTCCGGTCGGAAAGAGACGTTGATCACTAAAAACTCTGCCCAGAAAACAACGATATCCGCAGCAAGCGACAACAGCATCACGACCAGGGCCTGTTGCCAGAGCGCGAGGTTACGGAAGAGCTGGAATTTCAGTGCGACGAGGTACGCAATAATGCTCATGGACAGGGCGCGCACGCCCAGCGTAGAGCCACTAATGAGATCCAGTATGGCACCCATCACAAAACCCGTGCCGACATTTACGCGATGCGGCAGGGCAAGGATCCAGTAAAGTAAAATGAGCAAGACCCAGTTTGGCCGGAAAACGAGAATGTTATCCGGCCAGGGCATAATCTGCAGCAACAGTGCAATGAGGAACGAGAGCCAGATGACCCAGCGTCCCTGGCTACGATAGCTTGCCACTACTGCCCTCCCGAAGAGAGTTTAGGCGGTGGCGGCGCATCAGGCTGCGGCTGCGTTAACCCGGTTGCCGGCGCAGGCACGGGCGCAGGCGGCCCCATAGAGTCCGCTGGCGGAAGAACCTGCGGCATCATCTGCATCAGGCGTTCGTTCGCCACGCGATGCACCTCTTCAGGCGTCATCGGGTTAGCACCGTTACGATCGGCACCCCAGAGCAGCAGCAGATAGCGCAGACGCTGTAAACCGGCGGTTGGACGGGCCTGAATCACGGTGTATGCACGCTGCGTATCCAGCTTAACCGAAGAGACCACCGCAACCGGATAACCTTCAGGGAAGCGTCCACCGAGACCGGACGTCACCAGCACGTCGCCGACACGGATGTCCGTGTTAGCAGGCAGATGTTCCAGCTGCAGATCGTCCGTGCAGCCGTTACCGGCCGCAATCACGCGGATATCGTTACGCAGGACCTGGATCGGCAGTGCGTGGGTGGCGTCGCAAATCAGCAGCACGCGGCTGGTCAGTTTGGCGACGGCAACAACCTGGCCTACTACGCCCTTATCACTGATGACGGGCTGACCTTCATACACCCCGTTCACGCTCCCTTTGTCGATCACAACCTGATCGCTGTAAGGGTCGTTCACGGTGGAGATCACCTGGGTAACCATCTTCTGCTCGTCCTGACGCAGCGGCGAGCCGAGCAGTTCACGCAGACGCGCGTTTTCCTGCTTGTATTGCCCCAGCATCAGCAGTTCGCTGTTTTTCAGCAGCAGTTCCTGGCGTAATGCCCGGTTTTCAAGTTCGAGCTGGTCTCGTGAAGACAGCGTTTGAGAAACGGAGTCGAGCAGTTCACGGGGACCATTTGATATAAAGTAGAAAGGACTGACGGCGGTATCCATGTACGTTCGGATCTGGCTGAACGTACCGAGGCGGCTATCGGCAATAATGACGCCAAGCGCAACCAGAACCGCCAGAATGAGGCGAAACTGTAGCGATGGGCCACGGCTAAAAATTGGCTTCATAGGCTATGCGTATTCTCGTGTCAGAGAGAAAGGGTAGCGATTCGCTACCCTTTCACCATGACTACTCTTCGCTGAACAAGTCGCCGCCGTGCATGTCGATCATTTCCAGCGCCTTGCCACCACCGCGGGCGACGCAAGTCAGTGGATCTTCTGCAACTACGACAGGAATACCTGTCTCTTCCATCAACAGGCGGTCGAGGTTACGCAGCAGCGCACCACCACCGGTCAGAACCATACCGCGCTCGGAGATGTCGGACGCCAGTTCTGGTGGGCACTGTTCCAGCGCAACCATTACCGCGCTCACGATGCCCGTCAGTGGTTCCTGCAGTGCTTCCAGAATTTCGTTGGAGTTCAGGGTAAAGCCGCGTGGAACACCTTCCGCCAGGTTACGGCCACGCACTTCGATCTCACGCACTTCATCGCCCGGATACGCAGAACCGATTTCGTGTTTGATACGCTCTGCGGTGGCTTCACCGATCAGAGAGCCGTAATTACGGCGCACGTAATTGATGATGGCTTCATCGAAGCGGTCACCACCGATACGTACGGAGGAGGAGTACACCACGCCGTTCAGTGAGATAACGGCCACTTCAGTGGTACCACCACCGATATCCACCACCATAGAACCGGTGGCTTCAGAAACTGGCAGACCCGCACCGATTGCCGCAGCCATTGGCTCTTCAATCAGGAACACTTCACGTGCGCCTGCACCCTGGGCAGATTCACGGATTGCGCGACGTTCTACCTGGGTTGCGCCAACCGGCACACACACCAGAACACGCGGGCTTGGGCGCATGAAGCTGTTGCTGTGAACCTGCTTGATGAAGTGCTGAAGCATTTTTTCAGTCACGAAGAAATCAGCGATAACGCCGTCTTTCATTGGGCGAATAGCGGCGATGTTGCCAGGGGTACGACCCAGCATCTGCTTCGCGTCATGACCCACTGCGGCCACGCTTTTCGGCGAGCCTGCACGATCCTGACGAATGGCCACAACAGAAGGCTCATTCAATACGATGCCTTGTCCTTTTACATAAATAAGGGTATTCGCGGTACCCAGGTCAATGGACAGGTCATTGGAAAACATGCCACGAAATTTTTTCAACATACTAAGGGATAATCCTGAAAGCTGGGGCGGAAAACAAAATCCGCTTACTTTACCAACCACACGCAGCAGCGACAAGGCGCAAAAATCATCTGCAACGGTGAAAATTTGTGCAGTACGTTTCCTGTTGTTACAAATTCATCCCCTGACTCCCTCAGGGCTGAGTAAACAGTCGTGTTCCTCACTGATTTTTGTAACCCATTAAAGGTCGTTCACTGGCTTTTTGCTCGACATACTCAAAGCTACAGGCGCGATATTCTACGTGAAAACAACGTAAACGGCAGGTCAAACAGAGTATCTTTGCAAATATTTTTTCACGTTGGTGTCAAGCGGCTGAGAGGCGGCAAAAAAATCGCCCTGACCGCCCGTCACTCCGCGCTCTGTTAACATCTGCCATTCGCCTCTGGAGCGCACGCCTGCGGCAAATACCTGTGTTCGCGTTCCCTTACACGCTTCAACCAGACTCTGAACCAGCAGCTGGTTTTCCGTGCGCTTCTCAATATTCCTTACCAGCCCCGGATGTAGCTTTAATAGCTCCACATCCAGCTCCTTGATCCAGTTGGTACTGACCAGCGTTAAACCCGCCTGCGTTACCGCGACACGGGCACCGAGCGCGTTGATCAAACGGACCACTGGACGCAACCGGCTGATGTGTTGACCCACATCCGCCTCAGCAAGTTCAAAAATAATGCGTTTGCGTTGCGATTTTTCGCATTGCATTAATGTATCACGCAGCCAGCGCTGAAAACGCGGGCGTATTAATGACTCAACGGTAACCTGTAACGCCAGATTCTCTTCAGGCCAGAATGATAAAAATGGAATCAAGCGTGTAATTTGCTGGCGGTCATACTCTTCGGAGAGCCCAAATTGCAGAACCATCGGCAGATATTCCGCAGAAATAACCTCTTCCGTTCCGTCGAAAATACGGCACATCAATTCCCGGTGGTGGACAAAACCGTTCTTCATGACCGCCGGTTTTTGATAAATACGCGGCCCGCCGCGACTCAGCATTTGCTCAATCAAAGTACGCCAGCGCACGTTTCCACGCCCTTTTTCAGGCAGCGAATCATCATAGACCGCCCATCCGTTCGCCCCTTGCAATACCGCGTTGCGGGTGGCCGCTTCCGCATGCTCCATCACCTGCTCTGTCGACTGTCCGCCGCGCCAGGCGCAAATCCCCATATGGACCATATCGTCTCTGTCGAGCATTTTGCTCTGCGGCAGCGCGTCGACGGCCTTAAGTAGCTGGCTGGCAATGCTTTCTGATTCCTTCAACGTGCGATGCGGCAGCAATACGGCAAAGTCGCTGCGGTGGTAGCGGGCCAGCAGCGCCCCCGGATAGCGCATAATAAAGGTGGAGAGCAGGTTGATCAGCGTAAAGAGATTTTCTTCCGCCGCCCGCTGGCCCCATGTGTCGCGCAGCAGATCGAAATCGGGCAGGCGAATCATCATCACCACCCCGTGCGTGCCCACTTTTTCCGGGTCGTCGAGCAGCGTGGCGAGTTGATTGTCAAAGAAAAGGCGGTTGTTCAGGCCGGTTTTATTATCCTGCGCGGCATAAGAGCGGATCAGCGTATCCATTCGGCTGCGCTGGTCGCTGGCAAACTGGATCTCTGAGAGCAGCGTATCCAGCGCGCTGCTGGCGCGTGAGGGCCATTCATGGACCGAGCCGCGAACCTGCGGGCCGCGTTCACCGTTCAGGATACGCACAGAGCGGATCTCCAGCAGTTCCTGGCCTGAAAGCTGGCGGCGCAGCCAGCGGACCGCGAGAAAAATCAGCAAAATAATGAAGGCGACGGCAACAGTAAGCGGCGCGGTGGTCATCATAGAACGGAAATAGCTGGCCATCGGATCGAGGTAGACCATGTGTATGGTCATCCCCGGATTTTTGAGGGAGTGCACCGTTACTTCCCGATACTGGCTCACCACGCCCGCAGGTCGATAGCTGTCCTGTCGTTCATGGCTTAAAACCGGATGCTTTCCCTGCTGGATGTCGATCTGAATAATATCAACCGGCACCATCAACTCATCCAGCTCCCGGGATAGCTCAGGAAGTGGAGTGGTCAACAGACGCGTATCAATGACCGACGCAACGGACTGCACCCGGTTGACCAGTTTGTCCTGAATGGCGTTATAAAAGCTCAGAGAGCAACCAAGAAGGGTGACAAAGATGGTAAGCCCCGTCAGCAGGGTGATAAAAGCCGAGAACTTCGTCGTTAATCGCATCCTTGAGATTACTCCGTGGGTTGATGGGGTAGCGAGTAAGCGCTAACTTGCATTTCAAATGCGGCATACTACCAAACCTGGCGTATCTGGCAATTTATTGCGTTAAATCGGCATTGCTTTACCCTGAGCGAGTATAGTCTTCAGGAACTCTTTTCCAATCATCTGAGCCGTGAGGACCCCGTATGCAGGCTTTAATCTTAGAACAGCAGGACGGCAAAACGCTTGCCTCAGTACAGGCCGTAGAAGAGACTCGCCTGCCGGAAGGCGACGTCACCGTCGACATCGACTGGTCCAGTTTAAATTATAAAGATGCGCTGGCGATCACCGGCAAGGGTAAAATCATCCGAAATTTCCCTATGGTGCCGGGTATTGATTTTGCTGGCCGGGTTCATAGCAGCGAAGATCCCCGTTTTCATGCGGGCCAGCAGGTGCTGCTCACCGGCTGGGGCGTGGGTGAAAATCACTGGGGCGGGCTGGCAACGCAGGCGCGCGTGAAGGGCGACTGGCTGGTGCCTATGCCGAAAGGCATAGATGGTCGCAAAGCGATGATCGTTGGTACCGCAGGCTTTACCGCCATGCTGTGCGTGATGGCGCTGGAAGAGGCGGGTGTTCGCCCCGAGTCGGGTGAAATTGTTGTTACCGGGGCCAGCGGTGGCGTGGGCAGCACGGCGGTCACGCTGCTGCACAAGCTGGGTTATCAGGTTGCGGCGGTTTCCGGCCGTGAAAGCACGCATGATTATCTGCGCCAGCTCGGCGCCAGCCGCATTCTTGGCCGCGATGAGTTTGCCGAGACCCGCCCGCTGGAAAAACAGGTCTGGGCAGGTGCAGTGGATACCGTCGGTGACAAGGTGCTGGCAAAAGTCCTGGCGCAGATGAACTACGGCGGATGCGTGGCAGCCTGCGGCCTGGCCGGGGGATTTGCCCTGCCAACGACCGTCATGCCATTTATTCTGCGTAACGTCCGCCTGCAGGGCGTGGATTCCGTGATGACGCCTGCGGCTCGCCGTGCAGAGGCATGGGAGCGTCTGGTGCGCGATTTGCCGGAATCGTTCTATACCCAGAGCGCTACCGAAATTACGCTCAGCCAGGCACCTGAATATGCCAGCAAGATCATGGATAACCAGTTCCACGGCCGCGCGCTGGTGAAAATCGCCTAATCTTCAAATTTTCGTGACATATTCGCGCTAACGCTTCTCCTCCGTCATGCTTAGAAAAACGCATGACGGAGGATGCCATGAAAAACCGAAAACTGACGGAAGCCGACGTAACGTCTGAGTCTGTCTTTATGTTACAGCGCCGCCAGATCCTGAAAATGCTTGGCATCAGCGCCACGGCACTGACGCTCTCTCCAGCGGCACACGCCGACCTGCTCGACTGGTTTAAAGGCAACGATCGCCCTAAGGCGCCTTCCGGTGCCCCGCTTACCTTTACCAAACCCGCCGAATGGCAAAACACGCTGGCGCTCACGCCGGAAGATAAAGTCACCGGCTACAACAACTTCTACGAATTTGGTCTGGATAAAGCCGATCCTGCCGCCAATGCCGGCAGCATGAAAACCGATCCGTGGACGCTGAAAATCGACGGTGAAGTGGCAAAACCTCTGACGCTGGACCATCACGATCTGACCACCCGCTTCCCGCTTGAGGAGCGTATCTATCGCATGCGCTGCGTAGAGGCCTGGTCGATGGTGGTGCCCTGGGTAGGCTTCCCGCTGCATAAGCTGCTGGCGATGGTTGAACCCACCAGCAACGCAAAATACGTCGCCTTCCAGACGCGCTACGCCCCGGACGAGATGCCGGGCCAGAAAGACCGGTTCATCGGCGGCGGGCTGGAGTATCCCTACGTTGAAGGGTTACGTCTTGACGAAGCCATGCATCCCCTTACCCTCCTGACCGTCGGCGTTTACGGCAAGGCGCTTCCGCCGCAGAACGGTGCCCCCATCCGTTTAACCGTGCCGTGGAAATACGGTTTCAAAGGGATTAAATCGATCGTCAGCATTAAGTTGACCCGCGAACGTCCGCCGACGACATGGAACCTGGCGGCGCCGGGTGAATACGGCTTCTTCGCCAACGTGAACCCGCATGTGGATCATCCCCGCTGGTCGCAGGCGACGGAACGCTTTATTGGCTCCGGCGGCGCGCTGGACGTGAAGCGCCAGCCCACGCTGCTGTTTAACGGGTATGCGGATGAAGTGGCGTCCCTTTACCGTGGCCTCAATTTACGGGAGAACTTCTGAGTGCGTTTAACGGCAAAGCAGATTACCTGGCTGAAAGTGCTGCTGCATTTAGCCGGGATACTTCCTTTTATCTGGCTGTTCTGGGCGGCCAGCCAGGGCCTCTTTAGCGCCGATCCGGCAAAGGATATCCAGCATTTTACCGGTCGGATGGCTCTGAAATTTTTACTGGCCACCTTGCTCGTCTCGCCGCTGGCGCGCTACGCTAAACAGCCATTATTGATACGCACCCGTCGGCTTTTGGGGCTATGGTGTTTTGCCTGGGCGACCCTGCACCTCACCAGTTACGCCCTGCTGGAACTGGGAATTAACAATCTGACACTGCTTGGCCGCGAGCTGGTAGCACGCCCTTACCTGATGCTGGGCATTGTTAGCTGGCTGATCCTACTGGCGTTAGCGCTGACATCCACGCAATATGCGCAGCGAAAGCTGGGCCGTCGCTGGCAGTTGCTGCACAACTTCGTCTATCT